>DASPGQ010000449.1 GCA_035620555.1 Vicinamibacteria bacterium | reverse complement strand
CCGATGGCGCGCTCGAGCTCGAGACCACGAGTTCCCTCGGGGCTCCTGCCGCTCGAGAGCATTTGCGGAAGCGGGTCGGTGCGTGACTGCTCCTTGGCTCCGCGACTTCTCAAATGATCGAGGCAGCGGTTGACCGCGAGTCGGTGAAGCCAGGTGCCAAATGCCGAGCGGCCGGCGAACGTCGGGAGCTTGTCGTGAACCTGCAAGAATATCTCCTGGAGCAAGTCTTCAGCGTCCTCTCGATTCCTCAGCATGCGAAGCGCCAGGCCGAACACGGCCCCGCAGTGTTTCCGATAGAGCCTCTCGAAAGCCGCGTCGTCGCCACCGAGAATGCCTTCCACGAGGTCGTCGTCCTCGGCTCTA
Organism: Vicinamibacteria bacterium; assembly: GCA_035620555.1. Lineage (NCBI taxonomy): Bacteria > Pseudomonadati > Acidobacteriota > Vicinamibacteria > Vicinamibacteria bacterium. The sequence continues at coordinate 9,957 of DASPGQ010000449.1, read as the reverse complement.
CCGCGCTCGCGGTTTGGCGTCATTGGAGTCGATGGTGGCTCGTATCCTCTGGGTTCGGTCACGATATCGGTGCCGTCCATGAACCTCCCGCGACGCCACATCCGCCGCCGGTGAGTGAGACGGAGATTTCCCCCCAAAGGTTTACAACTTGCGTCGCTGGGACGCAACTTCTCGGGCCAGTGGCGCTTCCAATACGAACCGGGGCCGGGAAGCGGCGCACTTTTGGCGCGGGCCGACCGCACTCGTCTCGCGGGGGGTTCGCAAATGTGTTACGCTTTCAGACAAATACGAGGAGAGCTTAGATCATGCAACATGTGCTGCGATTCGCAGTGTTCGGCATGCTGGGCGCCGGGTCGGCCTGCGAAAACGCTCCCGCTTCCCAGCAAACGGTCGAGGCGGTCAGCGAGAGCGACGTGGTCGCGCGAGTCGGCGACCGAGAGATTACCCTCAAAGACGTGGATGCAAGGGCCGTTCAGACGAACATGCAAGCCTTCCAGCAGCTGTACGACGCTCGACGGCAGGCGGTCGATGACCTCGTCGCCGAGGCCCTCATCGCCGAAGAAGCGGCGGCGCGCGACCTCACCGAAGACGAGTTAATCGCGCGCGAGGTCACCGCCAACATTCGCAAGGTGGATGAGGCCGAGGTGGAGGAATTCTTCAATCAGAATCGCAATCGTCTCGGAGGCCAGAGCCTCGAGCAGGTAGGTCCTCAGATCAGGCAGTATCTCGAGGCGAGAAACGAGACTGTGGCACGCGCCATCTTCATTGAACGACTGCGAAGCGAGATGACGGTCAAGGTCTCTCTGGCTCCGCCCCGCATCCCCATTACGGTCGCGAGCGGCGAGCGAATGAAGGGGCCGGCGGACGCCAAGGTCACCATCGTCGAGTACTCCGACTTCCAGTGACCGTTCTGTGCGAGGGTCGGTCCGACCCTCGAGCAGATCGAGAGCACCTACGGAGACCGTATTCGATTCGTCTATCGTGATTTCCCCCTTCCCAACCATGGCCAGGCTAGGCCTGCTGCCGAGGCGGCGCTCTGCGCTCACGAGCAGGGCAAATTCTGGGAATACCACGATCGTTTGTTCGAGAACCAGAGAGCCCTGGGAAACGAAGAGCTGAAGCAGTACGCCGCGGACGTTCAGCTCGACACCGCGGCGTTCAACGCCTGCTTCGATTCGGGCAAATTCCGCGACGCGGTGCAGCGGGACTATGCCGAGGGAGAAGAGAAAGGAGTCAACGCGACGCCCACGTTCTTCATCAACGGGCGTTTCCTGTCGGGCGCCCAGCCATTCGATGCGTTCAAAGCCATCATCGACGAAGAGATCGAGAACGACTGAGGTATCGCGTTTGCGCGCGCCGGGCGTGGGGTGTTCCCAACAGGAATGACGCGTTTACCCACGCCCATTTCGGGACGCTAGACGCCGATGTGGGCGAACCCCATTGTGGATGGGCGGTTATGTTGCGGCAAACCCGAGTCGGATCGGCACGGTTCTTGCCTGTAATGTGAAACATGGATGTTCAGGCCCACACCTCGTCGCCCGAGGACGTCCCCGCGAACGAGGAGAGTGCACGGATGGAAACGATTCCGGGAGGACGTTACCACCTGGTAGAGCGTTTGTCGGCCGGTGCCATCGGCGCCGTTTACATGGGGCTCGACACCGTGCTCGATCGACCGGTCGCGGTCAAGAGCGTGCGCCTCGACACACCCTTTGCCGACCACAGTCCTGACGAGCTGCGCGAGCGATTCGTTCGGGAAGCTCGGGTTGCGGCTCGGCTCCAGCACCCCAACATCGTGACGATTCACGACATCGTTGCGACCGCGGAACGAGGGTACATCATCATGGAGTTCATCGAGGGACAGTCCCTCGAAGCTCTGCTGAAGTCGAAGAAGAGACTCCCTCTGTCTCTTTCCATTCGGATCATGCGCCAGCTCGCGAGCGCACTCGACTACGCCCACGAGCGAAATGTCGTGCACCGGGACGTGAAGCCATCGAACATCCTCGTCTCGTCCTCGTCGAGCGTATGGGTAACGGATTTCGGGGTAGCCAAATCCGAATTGTCCACGAATCTCACGATGGCGGGCGGCGTTCTCGGAACCCCCGATTACATGTCTCCGGAGCAGGCGAGAGGGGAAGACGTGGATGCACGCTCGGATCTGTTCTCGCTGGGTTGTATCTTGTTCGAATGCGCAACCGGAGAGAAACCGTTTCGCAGCCCGAGCTTGACCGGGGTGTTGCTGAGCATTATCAACGACGAGCCGGTCTTCCCATTGAACTGGAACTCTCTCGGTCTGCCCGTGGGGTTGAAGCCGATCTTGCATCACGCGCTCGAGAAAAAGCGAGACAAGCGGTTCTCGTCGGGCGCGGAGCTCGTCGAGGCTCTTTCACGCCTGCCGGCCGAGGATGTCTCGCGAGCCGACGAGCTTGCTCCCGAGGCGGGCGATAGGCCGGTTTCGAAGGAATCGGCGAGCTCGCCCGACCGGGCATCAGTGCCCCCGGCCGCGCTCGAGGTAGAGAGCGATTCGGACGCGGCCGCGAATGATACCCTGAAGGTCCCCGCGGAGCTCGCTCCTCCCTCGACGGATTCGAGTCCGCGAGCGGATACGAGCCAAGAAGCTGCATCCCTCCCGGAGAGAGATGTCGATGTCGCAGAGGATGCCAGTGCCGAGCTCCATGTCGGCCCGGCGCCAGACGTTAGCTCCGATGTGAATTCCTCAGCCGATCACGCTCCCGCGGCGGGCTCGAGCCCCGATTCAGGAGGAAGTGTCGCCGCCGCCTCTGATGCCAGCCCGAGACCCGACGGAAGCTCCAGCCTGGCGGGCGCCGTCGCAGCCGCCGGCGAATCGGTCTGGGCGGAAGTCTCGACCGAACGGGCCCCAGGTCCTGGCGATCGTGCCGCGAAGCCCCAACAGCCCGCGAGCGGTGTCCCCTCGATGGAGGTTTTTCCTGCGGAACGGGTCAACCAGCTGAAGCAGGACAAACGATCGCTCAAGTTGTCGCCGACACTCTCGGGCGAGCTTCACGGCGTAGAGATTACTCCGGAAGAAGGGTTTCTGCTGTCCCGGATCGATGGCGTGTCGCGTGCGTCCGACATCATGGCGATGAGCCCGTTGCCGGAGGCGGAGACGGCCCGCGTATTGTCCCTGCTGTTGACGAAAGGGCTCGTCCATCAGGGGGCGGCGCAGCCACCGCCACCCGTTTCTCGGGCTTTACCCACCAACGTGCACGTCAGGGTCGATCCGTCGGTTGAGCGCGAGATCGATCACCTGCTGGCCCTCGCCGCCTCCGGAGATCACACCGGTCTTCTCGGCATCTCGATGGACGCACCGGCACCGGATCGCAAGAGCGCCTATCTGAGGCTTGTGGGGAAATTCCATCCCGACAAGTTCTCCAGCGTGACCGATGAGGCCTTCAAGGGCAAGCTTTCGAAACTCGTGTCGGCGGCATCTCAAGCGGTTCAGGCACTCGCCGATGCGAAAAAGATGGAATCGGCTTTGCCACCGACCTCGCGGGCGCCGTCGAAGGAACGCCCACGAGTCCAGCCGGTGGCCGAGGACACCAAGAGCTTCGACAAACGACATTATGCCCGCACGCTCTACGACCGAGCGTTGCGTGCCTTCGATCTGCAAGACTTCTGGGAGACGATCCAGCTTTGCAAACAGGCAATCGCCGCCGACGACAGCGAAGCGCAGTACTACTTTCTCCGCGCCCGGGCGCTCATGCAGAATCGGAAATGGCGCAAGGACGCGGTGAAGGACCTCCGGAAAGCCGCGGAGCTCGATGCTTCCAACCTCGAGTACCTGGGAACCCTCGCGGCGGTTTATCAAGCGGAAGGCTTGAACGCCCGAGCGGCATCGCTCTTGAAACAGGTCCACGCGATCGACCCGGAATATACTCCTCCCGAGCTCGACGGCGGAAGCTCGACAAAACCATAATCGCTAAGGTCCCGTGCCGAGCTGGCGCGCCAGGGCTGCAAGCGCCAGCGCGGTGAAGTAGACGACGATCCAGAAGACGGTTACGCCGATAGGGGAACGAAACCGGAAGGGGTCCGATTCCTCGCGAATCTCGGTGGTGCCGGCCGCCCCCAGCATCGACCTTGCCTTCTCGACGATCGCGCTCCCCAGAGATTGAAGCTCGGCGCCGGCGCTGCGGGACGCGGCAACCACCGCAGAAACGACGCTCTTGAGGGGACGCCGATAGATCCAGTCGGTGTCCAGGCTCATCGTTGGCTCACCGCCGAGCTTCGAGAGGAGCAGGAAGAACGCGATGGCGGTACCCAAAAGGAGCTGTATCGAGGACAGCACGTGGTCGAGAGTATAGGGGTGATAGTCGGAGGCGTAGGGAAGCACCCGGTAGAGCAACGAAGGCGCCACGCCGAAAGCGGTGCAGAGCAATGCGGCGACGCCCATGCCGACGAGCATGTTGAGCGGCAGGGGAGCGATGTCGATCGATTTCCGAGGGCCAAAGAACGTGAAATACGGGAGCTTGAGTCCGGTGTGAAGAAAGGTGCCGACGCTCGCCAGAGTCAGCAGAAGCTCGACGACGGGTCGGTGAGATTCCATGGCGGCGGAGATGACCATGGACTTGCTGATGAACCCGTTGAACAGAGGGACCCCGGAAATGGAGAAGGCTCCCACGGTGTAGAGGAGAACCACGAGCTTCATGTCCGTCGCGATGCCACCGAGGTCGGTCAGCTTACGCAGGCCGGTCGCGTGAAGCACCGCGCCCGCCCCCATGAAGAGCAGCGCCTTGTAAAGGATATGGCTGAACGCATGGGCCGTCGCGCCGTCGAGAGCCAGTGCCGTGCCCATACCGACGCCCGCGACCATGTAGCCCACTTGGCTCACGATATGGTAGGCGAGAAGTCTGCGGATGTCGTTCTCGAGCACGGCATAGACGACGCCATAGAGCGCCATGACGACGCCGGCCCCCACGAGGATGTCCGCGCCGGGGAAGACGCGTATGAGCACGTAGACGGCGGTCTTCGTGGTGAAGGCGCTTAGAAAGACGCTGCCGGTTACGGAAGCTTCCGGGTAGGCGTCCGTGAGCCAGGCGTGGAGCGGCGGGATCGCGGCATTGACGGAAACGCCAAGGAGAATCAGCCAGAAAGCGAGCGGGTCGGTCGGCGCGACCGTCAAGGGCTCAATCTGGAGCGAGCCTCCCCCATCGAGAAGGACCAAGATGCCGGCAAACAGCAGCGAGCCCCCCGAGATGTGCACCAGAAGATACCGATTGCCCGCCGCACCCGACCGAGAAGACCGCCCATTCCAGATGACGAAAAGCGATGAGATCGCCATGAGCTCCCAGAAGACGAATAACGTGACCCAGTCGCCGGCAAAGACGACGCCGAGGGAGCTTCCGGCATAGGCGAGCGTCGCCACTGTTTCGCTCCGGCGGTCGAGATGCAGCGCATAGATGGCGCCGATGAAGGCGACGAGCGCGAAGACGAGGCCAAATACCAGGCTCAGAGGGTCCACGTGGAGCAGCGACAGCCTATAGTCGCCGAAGTTCACATCCAGCCTCGACGAGAAGTCGAGTCCCGTCCACGAGAGCAGGGCGATAACGGAACCCAAAACAACGACCACGCGTCTCGTCCCGCTCGCCGTGAGCGCTGCCAGAAGCGCCGTGATGAAAAGAACGAATGCCGGGTGGAGCGCTGTCAATTCTCTTCCTCATCGTAGTAGTTCTCGTCTCTCTGGAGGAACGCGTGACCCAGCCATTTCGAGACGAGAACGATGACGGCGCAGCCTAAGAGGCCGTAGACGAAATCGAACGAAGGGAATCGATGCCAGGGGAATTCCGTGTGAGCCAGATGAGAGAAGACAATCTCGAGGGCAATGGTGATGAGGAGGATGGAAGCCGCGGCCAACCAAAAGGGGCGGGGACTCACTGGGAACCTGCCGCGAAGAGAATCGGACCTGCCTCGGTGAGACCTTGGGCAGCAACGAAAGCGAGGCGATACAAAGACAGCACGAAGTCGGGAGCGACGCCGAGAACGATCGAGAATACGGCCGTCAGCGCGAGGGGAATCCAGAGAGCGGGCGACGCTTCGTCGAATCGAAACCGCCCCGCCTCGCCCCGGAAGAAACCCGCGTGGACGATGGGAAAGAAATAGGCGAAGTTCAGAAGACCGCTCACGACGAGGAGCGCGAGATAGGCGGGGGCTCCCGCCTCGAGGGCTCCGAGCCCGAGATTCCACTTGCTCACGAATCCCACGAGAAGAGGCATGCCTGACAGCCCGAGTGCGCCCAGAGTGAATGCCGCGAACGTGACCGGCATCGAGCGACCCAGCCCCCCGAGCTCGGCGATGTACTCCTTGTGGGTCCGGGTGTAGATGGAGCCCGCGCAGAAGAAGAGCGTGATCTTCATGAATCCGTGCGCCACCATGTGAAATATCGCTCCCGCAAGCGAATGGAAGGAGCCCAGAGCCGCACCCAAGACGATATAGGAGAGCTGACTCACCGTCGAGTAAGCCAGCCTTCTTTTGAGATGATTCTCACCAAGCGCCCGAATCGATCCGAAAAGTATGGTGAAGCCGGCGGCGAGCGCGAGAACGACGTCCATGCCGAGCTCGGAAAGAAGGTCCACACCAAAGACGAATCCGACGATTCGAAGACATGCGAACGTTCCCGCCTTCACCACCGCCACCGCATGAAGGAGGGCGCTGACGGGCGTGGGTGCGACCATAGCGGCGGGAAGCCAGCCGTGAAGTGGCATGATGGCCGCTTTGACCCCGACACCGGCGATGAACAGTACGAACAGCAACGAGAGCGAGAATCTCGAGCTCGTGCCGCTCAGAAATCCCCCGGGCTCGAACGCGGCTCCCGGAGCCAGGTTTGCTGTCCAAAGTACGGCGACCAGCAGCGCTTGGCCAGCGACGAGCGTATAGACGAGGTACTTTCGTCCGGCGGCGATCGCTTCGACGGTTCGTCGGTGAACCACCAGAGGATAAGTAGCGATGGTGAGGATCTCGTAGAAAACCACGAATGTCACTACGTTGGCCGCAAAGGCGATGCCGATCGTGGCGGACAGACAAACTGCGAAGCTGGCAAAATACGTCGTCTGATGCCGGTAACCTCCGCTTCGCATGTAGCCGATCGAATAGATCGAGGTCACGATCCATAGCACCGACGCCAGCAATGCGAAGACCATCCCCAGTGCGTCGGCCCTCAGATGCAAGGAGTAGCCCGGCACGAGATCCCAGGAGCTCGAGTCGATCACCTCGCCGTCGAGCACTCGCGGCAGCATCGAGAGGACGATTGCGAATTTTGCGACCGCGGCCGAAAGGGTTACGAACTCCCTCGCGTTCGCGTGATTCCTCAGAATCCAGATCGCGACCACGGCGAGCAGTGACACCGTCAGCGCCGCCAGGGGCCGGTTGGCGACGAAGAAATCGATGATCGTCATGATTTACTAGGGAAGCCCCGGTGCGAGCAGCTGGTTCGCCACGGTTTGGTTGAAGACTCCGAGAAGCACCACGCCGAGCGCCAGAGCGACGATCGGAATCAACATGGAGCTCGGAAGGTCTCTCGTCGTGGCGGGTGCGGGCTCGTCGCGCTCCATCAAATAGGCGCGTTCGATGACGCGGAAAAAATAGACGGCTCCGAGCAAGCTGGAAAGCAAGAGCGCCACGAGAAAGGGCACGTGACCGGTCTCGACGGCGGCGAGAGCGAGGTAGTACTTGCTGAAGAAGCCGGCGGTGGGCGGCAGTCCGATCATGGAAAGAGCCGCCGTCGTAAAGGCCGTCATGGTGATGGGAAAGCGTTTGGCTACACCGGTAAAGTCTTGGATCCGGAAGATGCCCGCTTGCCACTGGACACCGTTGACCGCCATGAACAGGCACCCCTTCATGACGGCATGGTTGACGACGTGCAGCAAAGCCCCGATGAGGGCCAAGGGGGTGCCGATCGCGACACCCATGATGATGTATCCCATTTGGCCGATACTCGAGTACGCGAGCATACGCTGCACGTCCTTCTGCGCCACCGCCATGAGCGATCCGGCGACAACGGCGAGGGCCGATGCCCACCCGAGGAGCATCATCGGCTCACCCGGCGCGCTCCCCGCCCGGAAGACGAAGTACAGGATTCGGTACAGGGCGTAGGCGCTGACCTTCGACATCACCGCGGCAACGAAGCCGATGACCGGCCCGGGCGCAAACGTGTAGGCGTCGGGAAGCCATCCGTGGAGGGGAAAGAGCGCCGCCTTGATCGCGAGCCCGATTACGATGAAGGAAACGCCCACGAGAATGACCGGGGAGTCCGGGGGCACCTCGAGCCTCGCGGACATGTCCGCCATGTTCAGAGTTCCGGTCACGGCGTAGAGATAGCCCACGCCGATGAGGTAGAAGCTCGCCGCCACGGTGCCGACCAGCAGGTAGCGAAACGTCGCGACCACGGCGCGGCTTCCCCCCGTCGCCAGGAGCGCGTAGGCGGATAGAGAGGAGATTTCGAGAAAGACGTAGAGGTTGAAGAGGTCGCCCGTCACCACGATGCCGAGCAGACCGGTGACGAGCAGGGAGAAGACGCTGTAGAAGATCCCCGCGCGCTCGTCGGTCGCGGTGCTCAGATAGGCTTCGCTGTAGATGGCGCCGAGAAGCCCCATCGCCGAGACGAGAACCGCCATCACGCCGCCGAGAGGGTCGATGACAATCTCGATTCCCCAGGGAGGCTCCCAACCGGCGAGATGATAGTGCCAGGAGCCCTCCGCCAAGGCCCGAGAAAGCGCAAAAGCCGAGCAGACGAGAGAGATTCCCAGAGCGAGCCTCGTGACCCCCCGGGCGGCGGCCGCCGATGCATAGGCGATCAGGGGACTCGCCAGAGCGCTCAGCAAGGGAGCCAGCACGACCAGAATCGGAGCGTGCCTCATGAATTATTTCAGCTTCTTCAGCAGCTGGTTTTCATCCAACGTGCCGAAACGGCGGTAGATTCGAACGAGGAGGGACAGGGCTACACCGGTCGTGCTCACGCTGACTACGATGGCGGTGAGCATCAGGGTGTGGGGCAGCGGGTTGATGTAATCCCGGGCGACCGGACTTTCGTCATAAGCCCGTTCGATCGGAGGGGTGGCGCCGTCTTTGTACCCGAGGGTGATGAAGAAGACGATGACCGCCACCTGCAAAATGTTCATCGCCATGAGCTTTCTCACGAGATGAGGCCGTATCAGAATTCCGTAGAGGCCGACGAGAAACAGAATGGAAGTCAGGAAATAATCCATCGAGCTCCAGAGGGTGTTCACGTCACTCCTCGGCCCCGGTCGTGAGAGCATCGAATATGAGAACGAGTACGGCAGTGACTCCGAAGAAAACGCCGACCTCGATTCCAAGCGAGCCCAACTCCCGCAGGTGGCCTCCCTCGTAAGGAATGGGAAGACCGGCGTAATCGAGGAAATTCCTGTCGAAGAACAGGCTGACGAGACCGATGGCCGCGTAGAGCCCCACGCCGGCGCTCGCGATCACCAGCATGCCCCTGAGACTCATTCCGACCCCTTCGGCGCTTCCTCTCACGAGCCGGACGAGGATCAAGGCTGCGGCCAGAATGGTTCCGCCTTGGAAACCGCCGCCCGGACTCGTGTGCCCGTGCACGACCACGTAGACGGCGAACAGGACGAGGAAGGGGATCAAAATGCGACTCGTGGCGTCCAGCACGTCGCTGCCGAAGGAGTAGTCCATGTGATCCCGGGGTGCCGCCTCCTCGCCGCGAACCCGAAAGGCGCCGAGGATGAGCAGACAGGCGAGGCCCGCGGTGAAGATCACGACCGTTTCACCCAGCGTGTCGTAGCTCCGGTAATCGGCGAGCACGGCGGTGACCATGTTGGTGGCTCCGGTCTCCCGGTAGGCATTCTCGATGTAACGCGGAGAGACATGGATCGAAGCGGGGGAGTCGGGCGAGCCGACCCGGGGCAGTTGTCGGCCAGCGTAGAACAAGACGGCTCCCGCCACCAGGAGCGGGAGGGCGGC
>DASPGQ010000448.1 GCA_035620555.1 Vicinamibacteria bacterium | reverse complement strand
CCGAGCGGTGGGGCTGAAGGCGTACTGAGCGAGAGCTCTAGTCAGGCTGATGAAAAAATACAGCCCAGCCTGCGCGAGCGGAGCGAGCCCGGCGCGCTTGCCGCGCCGTAAGCTGCCCGAGCCGTGGCGGCACGATCAATTACGGGTCCCGCCACGGCATTGAGCACAGAAAGTCAAGGCAGTCTCGCCACGAGCTCGCGAAAGCGGGGCTGCTCCCGAAGAGAGGCAAACGCGGAGTCCATCGGCAGTACCAGAAGCCAGGGGTCGCGCTCCTCGAAGGCATCACTCAGCGCTTCGATGGCTTCGTCGCGCTCGCCGACGCCCAGGTGAAGCAGCGCGAGCGCCGTCGAGGGAAGCCATTCGTCTCGAGCACGCTGTTTCCACGCACGAAGGGCTTCTCTCGCGCGCGCTCGTTGGCCGCTCGCGCCATAGAGAAAGCCGGGTACGGCATCGAAGCGGTCGGGCTTGTGCTCTGGGAGGAGCGGGCTCGATTCGACGAGAGTCAGAGCGGTCTCGATATCTCCCCGTGCCCAATGGGACAAGGCCAGCACGTGGCGTGCGGGAGAGAAACCAGGGAACATCTCGAGCGTAGTATGCAGCTGTTCGATCGCTTCGTCGTACCGGCCGATCAGATAGAGCGCCGTGCCCAATGACCAGCTCAAGCCCACATGGGTCGGCTCTTCGCTCAGGGCCAGTCGAAGCTCTCTGAGACCGTCGGAGACTTCGTTCCGTTTGAGAAGATAGGTCGCATAGGTCGCGTCCGCATCGTAATCCGCTTCGAGAGAGCGCGCCTGGCCGAAGGCCTCGACGGCCTCGGGCAAGCTCCAGTGATACCAGAACGCGAGCTGGCCCGAGACCATCTGATAATCGTGCGGTGGGATCGCCTCGCGAGAGGCCTCGAGAGCCTCGGCCAGACTCGTGCGTACCGCCGGCGCGGGCTCGCAACCGAGAACACCGGTTGCCACGAGCGTATCCATGAGACCTTTGTGGTTCGACCCGAATTGAGGGTCCCGGCGCAACGCTTCACCGTAGGCACGTCGCGCCATGACGTACGACTCACAGTCGACGCGATCCTCGAAGAGCTGGCCGCGCATGAAGTCCTCGAACGCGGGCGACGCGGAGGGGCGAGCGCGAGGCTCGACCGGCTGTCTGCGATTCCATCCATCCCAGAGTCGAAAAATGCCGACGAGCAAGGCACAGGTGAAGAGAAGCGGCACAACCACCGAGCGCCACACGGACCGGGAGCGAGCCGTCGGGCCGGAGCGAGCCTCGCCGATGTCCCTCGAGACCGGTTTCGGTGGCGACAAGAGGCAATAGCCCTTCTTCGGAATCGTCCGGAGGAAACGCGGCTTTTTCGCGTCATCGCCGAGAAGACGGCGGAGCTCGGAGATGTGGCGGAACACGACGCTGTCGGAAACGAACGTTCCCGGCCACAGCTCTTCGAGAATCTGGTTTTTGGAGAGAACTCGTCCAGGATGTTTCGCGAAGAGGACGAGAAGCTCCATGACTTTCGGCTCGAGGCGAATCGTTTCATCACCGTTCAGGATCTCACCGCTATCGGGTTGCACCAGCCACTCGCCCAGTCGAAACGGGCCCTCAACCGTCGTCGTCACGACCGTCTTCCGGTGACGACCATTACCCTCTCCGGGCGGAGAAGGAACGGCGGAAGGTAGCCGGGAATGTTGGAGAACGGAAGCACCTCCGGCTTCAGCCGGATTCCCAGCACGTCTCGCATGAACTGCCGGCGTCTCTGGATGCGCTCCCAGGCTTCGGGATAATGTTTCTCGAATCCGAGGCGCAGCGCGTCGTCGGCGAGGGCGATACCGTCTTCGATGTTCGTGGTGAAGTATTCGGTACCCGTTGCCGGAATGACGTCGACCTGGAACGCCATTCCCGAGCGAAGCTCGATCTCCGAACCGGCGAAGATGGGCGAGTTCACCCATTCATCCAGATGGATCTGATGACCGGGATTCAGCTTCACGCCAAAAAATGGATCCCCGAGGTGGCGATGAATGACGTCGAAGAGCTCCCCGCCGCGGACGCCGATGCCGATGGTCTCGTACCAGGACACGATGGCGCGAAAGTAGGGAGCGACGAGCTTGTCCACGTAGTCACGCGCTCCTAGGGGAAGCTCGGTTTCGTCTTCGACGACGAATCCGGCGCGGCAGTTGAGCGCTCCCCATACGCCGACGGCGGTCGTGAAGGGGTCCCCTCTTTCGATGGCCCGCGAGCTCGGGCTGGGCAAGCCCATGGCGGCGCGGGGGCCGCTCGATAACATCGGATGACAGGACAGGGGCATCCCGTTTAGGCGCATGAGGCGTACTGCTTCGAACTCCGTCATCCCGGGCTCGAGACCGAAGAGTACGTTCCGGATGGCGCTCGATGTGTGGCAGGCGGCGTACTCGAACGCCGCAAGCTGCTCGAGCTCGTTCGAGACCCGAAGCCCGTCCGTGGCGTTCATGAATAGCGCGTTCGCATTCTTCACCCGCGACGGATCGCCGGCCACTTCCCGGAGGGTGTCGGCGATGTAGCTCGGAATCTCGAGCCATTGGTCAGGCGCATGGCTCTCCCGCTCGGTGAAGTATTTCCATCCCACGACGCCGACGCGGGAACCGCTCGCGATTCCCGCGCTCTCGAGAACTCGTGCGAGCGAGGGGCTTTCGTTTCGAGACTGGGACAGCAGACTGAAGCTCTGAAAGAGCAACGGTCTCAACTCGAGGGGACTGATGCCCACGTAACCCCAACCTTCGTTGCCGACCACGATGACCGGCGTGCTGTCATGCGAGACAACGAGCAACGCTTCCTCGAATCTCGGAT
>DASPGQ010000447.1 GCA_035620555.1 Vicinamibacteria bacterium | reverse complement strand
AATGCGACCGACTGCTGAATGTACCGCTCGACGTGTACCGCAGGATGGTCGAAGCAGATCACTATCTGCTGCAGGCGGGGCACCACGCATTCGCGAGCTATCGAACGATCATCTCGGTCGGATTGATGAGGATCGAAGAGCGCGCCTAACCGCTCAGCGGGTCGACTGGCGCGCGCACGGCTTCTCGTCGACGAGGCCGGTCAGGTTTCCCCGTCTGCGGGCTGGCCGCCTTCCGCTTTCGCCTTCCGCTCCGCAGCCGCTGCGTGCTTCTTCTCCAGCTTCCGGGCACGACGCTCCTTGACCTCGCGCTCGCGGGTCACCTTCGCCATCGTCTGCTGCCGTTTGCTCTTCATCCAGGGCGTCCTCTCTGTATGGGAACTCTACCCGCCCGCCCTGGATCGGCCTCTCGGGTCGGCCTTGTACGTTTCCTAGGTCACTCGCGCCCTTGGGCGGTTGGCGAACTCGGGTCCACCGGAAGAACCCTGGCGTCGCCGCCGTTCGGCGAGGCGGATCACGTGAGCAGCGCGACAGACTGGGCCCGCTGACGACCGACCTACGGCCGGATGTTCTGGTTCAAGTGGAACAGGTTGTCGGGGTCATACTTCCGCTTGACGTCGGTCAGCCGGTCGTAGTTCCCCTTGTAGTTCGCCTTGATCCGATCCTGGTCGTCGCCGGACATGAAGTTCACGTAGCCGCCTTCCTCCGAGAGAGGAGCCACCGCGTCGTAGTAGTCCCGAACCCACTTGATGTTGGCTTCGTTGTCGGCCGCATCCGGCCACATGCCGGCGATGACCGTTGCGAACGTTGCGTCGCGGTACGCGAAGGCGGTCTCGTCGGACGCGACCCGATGGCAGGCACCGTTGATCGGGTAGATGTGCACGGTCGAGTTCACTACGGGCACGTTTGGGCCGTGCTCGAGGTGGGCGTCGATCGCCTCATCGGTGAGTTCCTGTACGAAGTTGGCCTTCCAGTAGTGCTGCAGGTCGCCGGGTGGATAGAGCGCATCGAATGCACTATTGAGAGCGGGATAGGGCATTGGCCCCACGTGCTCGGCCACGACGGGAGCAGCGTCGCGAAGCGGCTTCAACACATCCTCTCCATCCTCGACGGGCCCGGCCCAGCAGGCCACGAATGCGAGCATCGTCTCACCGTGCCGTTCTTCCGGAATGAACGGGAGCGGCGGAGCGATCTGCCAGGCAGGGAACCCTCCGAACTCCTCCGGTGCATCTTGGATGAAGTCTCGATAGGCGTGTAACACAGCACCCGCGTCTGCACGGTCGAAGAAGAGCGGGCCCCCGTAGACGTCCCTAACGGGATGCAGTCGAAACTCGAACGCCGTCACGACCCCGAAATTTCCGCCCCCACCGCGAAGGGCCCAGAAGAGATCCTGATTCTCCTCCTCGCTCGCCGTCAGAACCTGCCCGTCGGCGGTGACCACCTCGGCGCTGAGGAGGTTGTCGCACGACAGGCCGACACCCCTGGAGAGGTAGCCGATGCCGCCTCCAAGGGTGAGCCCGCCGACTCCCGTCGTCGAGACGATTCCCCCGGTGGTCGCCAGGCCGTAGGGATGCGTCGCGTCGTTGAAGACGCCCCATGTCGCGCCGCCTTCTGCCCGTGCGGTCGCGCGCTCCGGGTCGACCTGAACATCCCGCATGCCCGACAGATCGATGACGACTGCGTCGTCCGAGGTCCCGAACCCCGGAACGCTGTGGCCACCTCCCCGTATCGCGAGGTCGAGCCCGTTCTCACGGGCGAACCCCACTGCGCCAACCACGTCGCCAGTGCCGACGCACCGCACGACGAACGCCGGGCGACGATCGATCATCGCATTGAAGACCCGACGTGCGGCCTCGTAACCCTCGTCGTCGGGGCCGATCACCTGGCCGCGCACGCTCTCTCGGAGGCTTTCGACGGTCATGGAGCCCACTTGTCCCCTCCCTTGCTAGCAGTTCGTGCATTCTGATCCTCGCAGTCATGCGCGTCCAACGACTGACGCGAGCCTGAGGACGCGCGGTTCACGCTGCACGCCAGGCCACAAGCGTCGAAAACCACGATACACACAGCGGGTTTGAGGGAAGCGGATGAAGGACTCGAGCCCCTCGATCTCGTGCATGGCAAGGACGTGGCGCGAGCGGTCAGGGAGTGACCCAGGGGACATCGTGCACGGTTCTGTCGTTCTCGGCCGACGTCGGCTGACCCGGGGTGCCTGCCCTGACGACCACGGCTGACACGCAGGCTGACACAAGAGACCCGGAGACGTCAGCTCTGCCGCCTCGGAAGGGTCGGGGTTGTCGCATGTACGCTTGCCACGAGTCCGAGCCCTCTTGCCCTCTGTCGCTCGGCTCAAGACTCGGTCGCGAACGCCCGAATCTCAGCGATGTTTCCGGACGTGCACTCTGGGCAGAGATGTCTGACGAACCGGCCATCCGGCCGGAGTGGGCAACGGTAGTTAGGAGCGAAAGGTCGACATGACAGACCAGACGGCAAACGGTTCCGACGATCGATTCGAAGTCGCGGTGATAGGCGCTGGGCAGGCGGGGCTCGCCATGGGGTACCTCCTGGCGAAAGAGGGCCGGCACTTCACGATCCTCGAAGCCAGCGATTCGATTGGCTGCGCGTGGCGCAGTCGCTGGGACTCGCTCGTTCTGTTCACGCCGCGTCGGTACGACAGCCTTCCCGGCCTCCCGTTCCCGGGCGACCCGAACGGCTATCCCGGGCGCGACGAGGTCATCAGCTACCTCGAGGGATACGCCTCGACCTTTGAGTTGCCCGTCGCGCTCAACAGCCCCGTGCAGTCAGTCGCACCCGCAGAGGGTGGCTTCGCCCTCAACCTCGGAACACGTGCTCTCGAGGCCGACCAGGTCGTAGTTGCGACCGGCCCGTTTCAGGTCCCGAATGTGCCCGCGTTCGCAGCGGATCTCGCGCCGGACGTCGCCCAGATGCACAGCACGGGCTACCGGCGTCCGAGTGATCTTCCCGAAGGAACGGCGCTGGTCGTCGGTGGCGGCAACACCGGATTCCAGATAGCCAAGGAGCTATCGGCGACCCACTCCGTTCACCTTGCCATCGGATCTCGACAGACACCGCTGCCGCAGCGAGTGCTCGGACGCGATCTCTTCTGGTGGCTGACGAAGACGGGCCTCATCGAGAAGACGGTGGAGTCGCGAATCGGACGGCGTGCGCGAGACCGCGACACGCTGATCGGCTCGAGCACGAGGGACGTGAAGCGTCACGGCGTTGAGGTCAAACCACGGGTCGTGGGTGCCTCGGGCGATGCGGTGACCTTCGAGGACGACAGCGAGCTCGGCGTCGATGCTGTCATCTGGGCCACGGGCTACCGATCCGAGTACGGCTGGATCGACGTTCCCGTCTTCGATCAAAACCGCCGCGTGCTCCATCGACGGGGCGTCACCGACTACCCCGGTCTGTTCTTCCTCGGTCTAACCTGGCAGCACACTCGGGGCTCGGCGCTCCTCGGTTGGGTCAAGGACGATGCGGAGTTCATCTCCGAGCGCATCGCCGCTAACGCGAACGAGCGCCCCCTCCGTGTTGGGCTGGAAGCCGAAGCGGCTGCAACGCCTCGAGGAGTGTGACTTTCATGAACGAGAAAGCGCAGGAAACGATCGCGCGCCAAGACGAGTTCCCCACCGACACGAGCGGGCTTCCACGTGCGGTCTCTCCGACCGTCATCGAACTCGCAGACGGCGGATCAATGGAACTTCACATCGGGCCGGTCGCCAAGCGAGTAGGTGACACGGATGTTCGAATGCTCGCCTACAGCGGTTCGATTCCCGGGCCGACCCTCAAGGTTCCCGAAGGGGCGACCGTGACCGTCCACGTCAGGAACGAGGGCGACCTCGAAGCAACGGTGCATTGGCACGGCTTGCGGCTCGAGAACCGCTACGACGGGACTCATGACACGCAAGCGCCGATTCCCGTCGGGGAGACCTTCACGTACCAGGTGCACGTCCCCGATCCCGGCGCGTATTGGTACCACCCTCACATCCGCGAGGACTACGGCCAGGAAATGGGGCTGTACGGCAACATCCATGTCGTCCCAGCCGAGCCGGATTACTGGCCGCCCGTCAATCGCGAGCTGCTCCTGACGCTGGACGACGTTCTCGTCGAAGACGGGAAGATCGCCGGCTTCAGCGCCTCGGAGACAACACATGTTGCCATGGGTCGCTTCGGCAACGTCATGCTCGTCTCGGGAGAGCCGGACCTCGCACTGACCGCTCGGCGGGGCGAGGTCGTGCGCTTCTACTTCACCAACACTGCCAACACTCGCGTGTTCAACGTGGCGCTGCCGGGAGCGCGTATGAAGCTCGTCGGTGGAGACAGCGGCCACTACGAACACGAGACCTTCGTAGAGGAGGTCCTCCTGTCTCCGTCCGAACGGTACGTGGTCGACGTTCTGTTCGAACGCTCGGGCGACTACGTCCTCGAGCACCGAACGCCCGCCCGCTCGTATCAACTGGCTTCGATCACCGTGACCGACGAGCCAGCCGAGCCGGCGCTCACGGAGCAGTTCGCGGTGTTACGGACGAACGAAGACCTCGTGGCGGAGCGCGAGCGAGTGACCCGCTTCCTGGTTGCAGCGCCGGACAAGACGCTCGCCTTCGTCGCGGAGATGGAGTTCGACACACCTGAGGGCGCCGTCTACACGTGTCCGATGCATCCGAACATCGTCAGCGAGGAGCAAGGACGCTGCCCCGAGTGCGGAATGAAGCTCCTTCCCGTCGAGGCTCCGATGAGCTACGTCTGCCCAATGCATCCACACGTCACCAGTGAGTCACCCGCTCGTTGCCCGGAGTGTGGCATGAAGCTCGTTCCTGCAGATCTCGTCGACACCTCAGGGCACGCGGAGCACATGCACGCAACTCACGACGAGCATCACGACCACGGGTCCCATTCGGCGGACGAGAGTCC
>DASPGQ010000446.1 GCA_035620555.1 Vicinamibacteria bacterium | reverse complement strand
GATACGGTGCTCGTGGCGGTTGGGGAGACGGTAGACATCCTGCTCGAGCTGTCGAACCCGGGGCGGTGGATGGTGCACTGTCACATTGCCGAGCACCTGGAGACGGGTATGAAGCTGATATTCGAAGTGGACGGAGGGAATTGATGAGTGTCGTTGTAATTCTTCTGACGCTTTTAGGCCAACCCTACGCGCAGCTATCGGAAGCGACTCGTGAGTTCGTGAGCGTAGAGGCTCCGACCATCGTGATTTCGGGCGTTCAAGTCGTCGATGGCACGGGAGCACCGGCGAAAGCGGATCAGACCATCGTGATCGAGAACGGCAAGATCGCAGCCCTGGGACCCTCTTCTACCGTGAGCGTTCCCGCCGGCGCCGAGCGGCTCGAGTTGAGCGGGCACACGGTCATTCCCGGCATCGTCGGAGTACACAACCATACGTTCTACACGACGTCGAGCCGCACATCGCAGATGAACACGACGGCGCCCAAACTCTATCTCGGAAGCGGCGTCACGACCATCCGCACCACGGGGAGCTACTCGCCTTATAGCGAGATCAACATGAAGCGGGCCATCGAAGAAGGCGAGATCCCCGGCCCACGGATGCACGTGACCGGGCCTTACATCACCGGACCGGGCGCGAGCTCCTTCATGACCCAGGTCGGCACCCCGGAGGACGCGAAACGCGTGGTGGCTTACTGGGCGGAGGAGGGCGCAACCTGGTTCAAAGCCTATACGCTCATCTCCCGAGCCGAGCTGAAAGCCGCGGTCGAGGAAGCTCATCGCCGCGGACTGAAGTTCACCGGCCATCTCTGCTCGGTGACGTTTCGCGAGGCCGTCGATCTGGGGATCGACAGTCTCGAGCACGGCTTCTTCACCAACACCGAGTACGATCCCGACAAGAAGCCCGACGAGTGCCCGACCGGCTTTCGCGAGCATTTGCGGAAGCTGGACATCGGGAGCGCACCGGTCAAGGCCACGATCGATCACATGATTTCGAACGACGTGGCGATGACGTCGACGCTTGCAGTCTACGAGCTGTCCGTGCCGGATCGCCCTCCTCTCGAGACCCGGGTGCTAGAGATGCTCGCGCCCGAGGCCCGGGAGGAGTACTTGACACGTCGCTCCGAGATCTCCCGGCAGGCCTCGGAGTCGGTGATGGCCGATCTATTTCCCCGAGCCCAGGCGTTCGAATATGCGTTCTTCAAAGCCGGCGGCCTCCTCGCCGCGGGCGTCGATCCGACGGGAAACGGCGGCGCGCTTCCGGGATTCGGCGACCAGCGTAACTACGAGCTCCTGCTAGAGGCCGAGTTCACCCCCGCCGAGACCATCCAGATCATGACTCTGAACGGCGCCAAGGTCCTCGGTGTCGACGACTCTCTCGGAACCATCGAGGTGGGGAAGATCGCGGATCTCGTGGTCATCGACGGGGACCCGGTCGCGCGTCATGCGGAAATTCGCAACGTGGTCACCGTCTTCAAGGACGGCGTCGGTTACGACGCCAAGAAGCTCGTCGATTCCGTGCGAGGTCTGGTCGGGATTCAATAGGGTGCTCAATGCCGTGGCGGGACCCGTGATCCCGGAGTGCGTGACGAGTCGGGCCCGCCTCGGGAACCTCGATAGAGTGTCGATCCGAGAAACGAGCTTGCGGTAGAGCCGCTCGGCATCGTCGGCATTTTGTGCGTTGACGACGTACTCGAGAATGTCGTCGACGTCCCTTATCGCGTTCCGGCTCCAAACAACCTGGTAAACCTCATTCACTCCAGAGCTGTTTCAGCTTCTTCTCGAAGTGACGACGCGCATCCTTGTCGCGCACGCCCCTGCCGCGGCTTACCTCGTCCTCACCGACCGCCAGGTAGCGCAGCAAGAGAAGGGCCTCGCGTTGCCGCTCGAAGCTCTCCACATCCAGCAGCACCGCGGTTGCCTTGCCGTTCTGGGTGATCACGATCGGCTGGCCAGACTCTCTCGCTCGCCGGATTAGCTCAGCACTCTTGATCTTCAACGTCGTGACCGGCTCGATCGCTTCGCTGAACTTCATCAGGCCGAATGTGGCTCCGAATTTGGACCCTGATCAAACTGGAGTTTCTGATAGGGGTAGTACTCGCCGGGTTGTTACTCCGCGCCACGAGACGGGTCCCTATTCCAACCTCTAGCCACACGGAAAGGCGCCGTCGTTTTCGATAGAATCCCATTCACGCGGCTTAGATAGGGTTGCAAGAGTTGCCTGGTGTGCGGCCTCCGTCGGCATTGAGTAGAATGAACCAGGGAGATACATGGCGCGAATCGTACTCGACCTGCCGGACGAGGTGTTTTCCGCTCTGCGACGATCACCGGATGAGTTTTCCCGGGAGCTGCGCCTGGCGGCAG
>DASPGQ010000445.1 GCA_035620555.1 Vicinamibacteria bacterium | reverse complement strand
AGGATCGGGTGAGACGACTTTCCCTCATCGACGAATCCGGCGAGCGCTACGTTCGCATGGCTCACCTCGCTGCGCTGGGAAGCCACGCGATAAACGGCGTGGCGCGCCTGCACACCGAGCTTCTCACCAGGAGCGTCATGTCGGACTTCTTCGATCTCTGGCCGGAGAAGTTCAGCAACAAGACGAACGGCGTGACGCCGCGGCGTTTCATGGCGCTCGCGAACCCCCGTCTTTCCCGGCTCATCACGAGTGCGATCGGCGAGAACTGGCTCAGGAACCTCGAAGAGCTGGAGCGGCTGCAGCCCCTGGCCGAAGATGCCAGTTTCCGCGAGGCCTGGCGTCAGGTCAAGCTACAGAACAAGGCCGAGCTGGCGAAAGAAATCCAGCGCCGCACCGGAGACGTCGTCGAACCGGGATCGCTCTTCGACGTTCAGGCAAAGCGAATCCACGAGTACAAGCGTCAGCAGCTGAACGCTCTCCACGTCGTCGCACTCTACCAGCGGCTCGTGCAAGACCCGCGCTTCGAGGCAGGACCGCGCACGGTGATCTTCGCCGGCAAAGCGGCTCCCGGCTATTTCATGGCC
This sequence comes from Vicinamibacteria bacterium, assembly GCA_035620555.1. Taxonomy (NCBI): domain Bacteria; kingdom Pseudomonadati; phylum Acidobacteriota; class Vicinamibacteria; species Vicinamibacteria bacterium. Next base: position 3,227 of record DASPGQ010000445.1, on the reverse strand, counting down.
AAGCTCATCATCAAGCTCGTCCACTCGATTGCCGGCGTGGTGAACTCCGACGAGCGTGTGAACCGACGGCTCAAAGTCGTTTTCCTTCCCGATTACAACGTGAAGCTGAGCCATCGCATATTTCCCGCGGCCGATCTCTCGGAGCAGCTTTCCACCGCGGGGATGGAGGCCTCGGGAACCGGGAACATGAAGTTCGCTTTGAACGGAGCGCTGACCATCGGCACCCTCGATGGAGCCAACGTCGAGATTCGCGAGGCCGTTGGCCCGGAGAATTTCTTCCTCTTTGGCTTGACCGCCGAGGAGGTCGCCGGCAAGCGTACGGGGAGCTATCGACCGCGCGATCTCTACCATGACGACCCGCGGCTCCGGGAGGCCATCGACCTGGTTGCGTCCGGGAGGTTCTCGGATGGCGACCGCTCGCTCTTCCGTCCCTTGATCGACTCGCTGCTCGAGCGGGACTACTACATGGTGCTCGCCGATTTCGGCGATTACCTCCGATGTCAGGAGGATGCCGGACGCGCCTACCGCGATGTCGAGAGCTGGACGCGCAAGTCCATTCTGAACGTGGCCCGCATGGGCAGGTTCTCGTCGGACCGCGCCATCCGCGAGTATTGCGACGAGATTTGGAAAGTCTCACCCGTTCCCATTCGGCCGGCCGACGCACCGGCGCCGAGCGTTCCCGGCGGTCCGCCCTAGCCGTGGCGAGGTAATCGCGAGGCTGGACAGGAAACCACCCATACGTTAGCTTACAGAACGACGACGAGAATGATTCCGAAAGAGATTGCGGTATTCCTGGAGGGTGCGGCCGTTGGATTCGGCGCGACGCGGAACGCCGAGCTGGTCCCTCAGATCCATCTCGTCCAGGCCTGGCGCGTCAGCGACGACCGAAAAGCCATCACCTGTCTGTTTCCTCGAGGGTACAGCGAGGTCCTCCTCCCCTCCCTCGAGGAGAACGGGAAGTTCTCCTTCACCGTGCTCGCCAGCACGTCCGGCCCCCGAGCCAGTCACCCCCCGAATCCCACCGTCGATCTTCACGAGTGCTACCAGTTCAAGGGTGCCTTCCTGGGTTACCGACCGGCCAACGAGAGGGATCTTCCCCTCGTGAACCAAAAGGCAGAGCAGTTCAAGGCGATTTTCCAGCCAATATTTGGCTTCTCCGAACGCGCTTGCGACGCCCGGTACGGAAAGCCAGCCCTCGCCATGACATTCGCGGTGCACGAGATTTACGATCAGACGCCCGGTCCCGAAGCGGGCACCCGGATCACAATGGACCGATGACGAACGCGAAGCTTCCCGACGAGATCCGAGCGGTGATGGAGAACGGGATCCCCGCGCAAGTGGGGACCTGCTCTTTGGACGGCATCCCCAACGCCACGGAGATCTCTCGGGTCTACTACGTCGACCCCCATCACGTCGCGCTGTCGAACCAGTTCTTCAGCAAGACGGTTCGCAACATCCGCGAGAATCCACGTGCTTGCGTCAACCTGAATGACGTTGAGGCTTCCACCAGCTGGATCCTGCACCTCGAGTTCGATCACTCGGAGACCGAAGGGCCCACCTTCGACGAGCTAGACATGCAGATCGAAGCCATTGCCTCGATGACAGGAATGTCGGGGATCTTCAAGCTCAAGGCCGCGGACATCTTTCGCGTGACCTCGCTGCAGAAGATCGAATACGGCTCCCGTTCCTGAAGTCATGAAGTCCTGAGCGGTGTCGCATGGGAACCACGAGAGCCTCCAGCGAGGAGCTAGCCGCGGAGCTCGCGCAAAAATCGGCCGAGGTTCGGATCCTCCGCCAGGTCTCGTCCGAAATCAACGCGACCCTCGAGCTCGACGAGATCTACGAGGTCGTCCTCCGTACCATGGACGAGCTCTTCGGTTTTCGCCACTCGCTGATCCTCCTTCTCGACGATTCGGGCGACGCGCTTCGCGTCGTTGCCAGCCGGGGCTTCGCCGGTCAGACTCTCGGCGGACTCGTTCCCGTCGGCATCGGGCTCATCGGTGTGGTGGCAAAGAAGCGCCGTATCATGCGACTCACCAACCTCGGGCGCCAGCGCTCCTACATCGCCGCCATCAGGAAGGAGATGGAAGGCGCGGGAAGATCGGATGAGCTCAAGGAAGCCCCCCCGGTGCCCGGACTTCCAAACGTCGAGAGTCAGATCGGCATCCCACTTCTGATCAAAGACAACCTGATCGGAGTCTTTTCCGTGGAGAGCGCCGAGCAAAAAATGTTCAGCGATCGCGACGAGCTTCTCGTCACGATCGTGGCAAATCAGGCGGCGAGCGCCATTCATAACGCGCGGCTCTATCGCGCGGAAGGCCAACGCCGCGCGGAGCTCGCGGAGCTCAACGAGACGCTGGAAGAGCGCGTCCGCGCCCGGACGGCGGAGCTCACGCGCGCAAATCGCGAGCTTCGGGAAGCGCAGGCGCAGCTCGTCCAGACGAGCAAGATGGCGTCGCTGGGGATGCTGGCGGCGGGAGTGGCACACGAGATCAACACGCCGATCGGGACGATCTCGGCCAATGCGGATTTGGTGAGGCGTGCGGCCCATATCGTCAAGGAACGCATCGCGAGCTCGGACCTACCCGAGACCCTTGCAGCGGATCCGAAGCTTCGCCGGGCCGTCGAATCGTTGGAGCAAGCCTCGGACATGGGGCTCGTCGCCAGCAAACGCATCATTTCCATCGTCAGGTCGCTGCGAAACTTCGCTCGGCTGGACGAATCCGAGGAGAAGAAGGTCGATCTGCACGAGGGCATCGATAGCACGCTCACGCTGCTCGTTCACGAGCTCGACAAGGGTGTCGAGGTGGTGAAGAGTTATGGCGATCTGCCCAAGGTCACGTGTCTTCCCAGCCAGCTCAATCAGGTGTTCATGAATCTACTGAGCAACGCCATTTTCGCGATGAACGGCAGTGGGACCATCACCATCACCACGGAGCGCGATGGCGATCACGTGGTCCTCCGTTTCGCGGATACCGGGATGGGAATCGCTCCAGAAAATCTGGACAGGGTTTTCGACCCGGGCTTCACCACCAAAGGAGTCGGTGTGGGCACCGGTCTGGGGCTTTCGATCTGCTACCGCATCGTTCAAGCTCATCGGGGCACCATCTCGGTGACGAGCGAGCTCGGGAAGTGTACGGAGTTTACCGTGCGACTCCCGATAGCGCGCTGAGACGCGACCGCCCCCGCTCCTATCACCCCTTACGATGGATCGAATGCGTGTTGAC
>DASPGQ010000444.1 GCA_035620555.1 Vicinamibacteria bacterium | reverse complement strand
AATGAAAGAATGTCCTCCTTGATTCCTTCGGCGATGTCCCGGGCCCGCCGATCCTTGAGCTCTAGCACCTTCGCTTCGAGACGGCCAGGGAAGTATCGATTCTCCTCATCAGCGTGCTCCGATAGCCCGTCGGTGTAGAGCAAGAGAATGTCACCCGCCCCCATGATCTCCCATTCGTTCAACTCGTAGGCCTCCTTGAATCCGAGCACGCTCTGAGTCGTGTTGCGGTCGATCACGTTGTGCGACGGCAGGGTCCCGAGAGGGGGGCAGGTCACATAAGCCTCCTTGCCGCTTTCCATGAATCGATCGTGCAGCCGCGAAAAGACGATGGGCGGGGGATGGGCCGCAGATATGAACCTGAATCTGGCATCCTCGGTAATCTCGCCGTAGATCATCGTGATGAACTTGTGGATCGAGGAGGATTTGTAGAAGCGCGTATTCAAGTTCTCGAAGAGGTGGTTGGTAACGTGTCCGAAAACATCGAGCTCATAGAGGGACCCCAGCAGGAAGGACTGATGGAGCATCGCCGCCAGGAGACCATCGGTAACCTGATGCCCGGAGACGTCGACGAGGACGATGCCGACCATTCTCTGGCACCGGGCGAGGTTGGCGGCCACCTCGGGCAGTCCTTGCGCCTGGGCATGGGCGATTCTGGCTTCGAGGTCGTAACGTTTCTTGAAATCCAGGTAGATGATGTGATCTCCACCGACCAGGCCATTCAGGGGCAAGATCTCGCCGTGTATATCGAACCCATCGAGCGTCGGAACGTCGCCCGGTTGCGGTTTGATATAGCTCGCGATCTCCTGAAAATTCTCGAGCTCCCTGGCCAACTGCTCCATCGAATCCCTGGCCAGGGCCCGGGGTAACGTATCGATGTCCTTTTCTTCCCACCCATTAACTGTCAAGCACCGCTCCGTTGAATGTCGCGTCTGTTGTTTCGAATAACCCCATAGTCTTTCCTGTCCGAATCTCCACAAAGGCGCACGGGTTTTGATTCCTCCGAACTTCGAGGAAATCAAGAAGCGCGCGGCCGGCACACGACCTGCCGCTGCGTGAGCCTATGTAAAGAACGGTAGCGCGGATCATAGCGCCGACAATCATGGAAGACAATAGGTGAGAGATTATTTGTTGATGAAATTACCGTGCGGCGCTCCCAGTGTAGAATCCGCCCTATGTTTTCATGTCCTCATCCTTCAGTAGCGACAACCCTCTTCCTGCTCGCCGTGACGTCCGCGCCTGCGGCGCAAGACGCTCCGCTATCGGGCGTTTTCGCGGATCGGATCGCGCGCTCGGTGGAGCGCCACGAGGCAGCGGCTCTGGACTACCGTCGTCGGATTCACCAGGACCCGGAGCTGGGTAATCGCGAGTTCGAGACCGCCAGACTCGTAGCCGAGCACCTCGGGAGCCTCGGCCTGGTCGTGCGAATCGGAATCGCTCATACCGGCGTGGTGGGCATCTTGAAAGGAGGCAAGGACGGCCCCGTCATCGCGGTCCGCGCGGACATGGACGCGCTTCCGGTGAGCGAAGACACCGATCTTCCTTTCAAATCGACGAAGCGCGGGACCTACAACGGGCAAGAGGTCGGCATCATGCACGCCTGCGGTCACGACGTTCACACCGCGGTGCAGATGGGAGTGGCCTCGGTTCTCACCGACCTCCAGAAGGACGTTCCCGGGACCGTTCTCTTCGTCTTTCAACCCGCAGAGGAAGGCCCGCCCGAAGGTGAAGAGGGAGGCGCCAATCTCATGCTCGAGGAGGGCGTCTTCGACGATCCGCGTCCCGAGGCGGTTTTCGGGCTGCACACCCTCGCCGATCTTCCCGTGGGGCAGATCGGGTTCACCGAAGGACCGGCTCTTGCCGCAGTCGATCATTTCAAGGCGACGGTCAAGGGAACTCAGACTCACGGCGCGCAGCCGCACCAGGGTGTGGATCCAATCGTCATGGCATCGCAGGTGGTTCTGGCATTTCAGACGATCGCTTCCAGAAACCTCGATCCGCTCCAGCCGGTGGTCGTGACCGTGGGGATGTTCCACAGCGGTGAGCGCTTCAACATCATTCCCGCGCAGGTGCATCTCGAGGGGACGGTGCGAACCTACGATCCCGACGTGCGTGACACGGTCGAGCGTCGGATGAGCGAGATCCTTGACGGCATCACCAGGGCGGGTGGAGGAAGTTACACACTGGATTACCAGCGCGGAACCCCGGCTACGATCAACGATCCCGAGCTGACCCAATGGATGGTGCCGTCGGTTGCCGCCGTCGTGGGCGAAGGCGGCGTGGTCGACCTGAAGCCGACCATGGGAGGCGAGGACTTCGCCTATTACGCGAACGAAGTTCCGGGCTTCTTTTATCGCCTGGGAACCTTGAAGGAAGGAACGGTCTCCGGTCCCCACCATTCGCCCACGTTTCGCGCCGATGACGCGGCGGTTCCCATCGGGATGCGCGTCATGGCGAACGTGCTTCTGGACTATCTTTTTCGACGTTCTCAGGGAAGCCGGCCCGAATAGCAGGCTGATGAAGGAAGAGGTCTTCGAAACGGTCTCAGTCGTCGAGACTCAAGAGGTGGGCGAGTCCTCCAGTGTCGAGGTCCATTTGCGTTTGGTCGGGCTGACGAGGAGGAGGCACCGGGGGGATGGCTTTGGCCGGTGGCGGGGCTTTCACGAGGGACGTTGGAGTCTCGGCCGGGCCAGCAGGCCGCCGCCCGACATGCGTGTCGTCGGACAGGTACGCGAGATCTCGAAACGAGGTTTCCTCGTCTTCCTCGAATTGGGTCGAACCGTTTGCGCCGCTCTCCTCGGGTTTCATCGGGAGAGGCGGGGTGGAAGAAGGCGGATGCTTCGACTGTCCGTCGAGTGCGAGTACCTCGAAGCCGGCAGGTGTCTTGTCAGCCGTGCTCGGTGAGGAACCTCTTCCCACGAAGGGTGTCTTCGAGCCGCCGGGGGATTCAGGCCGCCGCGCCTTCGGCATCGTCGGGCCTTCCTCGTTCAGGATCGCCTCCATCATCTCGCCCGTGCTCGGCGGAGGCATCTCTGGCTCGATGAAGAGCTGCGTTCGTTCCGGTTCCCTTACCGCGGTTTTTGGGGTGTCGCGTGACGCATCAGTCTCGAAGGCGAATCTCGTTTCCGCGAGGTCCTGGGGGATGGTTTCCGGTGGAGGGAGCGGACGCTCGTTCACCGAAACACGCGTTTGGACGAGCGCTGGCGGAATCGCGGCCCGCGCCACCGACTCGGGCGGCGCCGCACTGGGCCTCGTCACGACGGCCGATTGCACGGCTCTCGGCTGGGTTCGTGCGTCGGCGGGGGTGACCCAGCCGAGGCAACGAAAAGCCCACAGGTATCGACAGGCTTCGAAATCGGGGAGAGTCGCATGAGTGCAGATGTGCGCCACCGAAACGGGCTCGGAGAGCATGTCAATCAACTCTAGAGCTCCTTCGGCGAGCCCGAAGCGTCTCCACTCACCCTCTTTCGATTCCACCCGGGCGTAGATCGATTCGAGATTCCCGACGCCTTTCGAGATGCGGCGCCAGCTGTCGACCTGGCGAATGCCGTCGAAGACGAGCTTCTCGGTTGGAATCTCGAGGGTAATCGACTCCTTGTCGAGCGGCACCTGTCGGAACCGGTACCAGGTTTCCGTTCGGCGAAAGAGTCCAAGGATGATGGCGCGTACCTGACCCATCACCGCCGGCAAGAGCTCTTTGGCCTCGAGGACGCCTTCGGCGACCAGCAACGCCCCGAGGCGCTTTCCCGGCTCGACCAGTTTCGAGATTCGGAGGTAGTCGACGAGAGAGATTTTGCCGGCGCGCAGCAGAAAGTGACCGAGCCCGTCGTCCGCCGACGAAGAACGTGCGAAGACGATCTTTCCGTCCTGAATGTGGATAGCCTTGTCACCCTCGGGATTGGAGAACGAGAGTTGTCCGGTCTTCTTCGCGCGGCATATCGCCAATAGGAGATCGGGCAGATCGTGCTCGTCGTTCCAGCAGTTCAAAACCCCCTCGAAGGGGATCCGCTTGTTGAAGGACATGGATCAACCTTCCGCCCGAAAACCGAGTTCGATTGATGCGGTATCTCCATTATACGGGACGGATCGCCTCCCGAAAACCGCGCCCGACGGCGGTTCACGAGACGCCCAGGATTACGTCGAGGTTCGTGGGAATATGGATCGTGAAAGTCGTACCTCTCCCCACCTCGCTCTCGACGTCGATGCGGCCGTGATGGTCCTTGATGATCTGATAGCAGATCGAAAGCCCGAGTCCCGTTCCCACGCCCACGCCTTTGGTCGTGAATCCAGGATCGAACACCTTCCCCAGGTGCTCCTTGGGGATTCCGCATCCATCGTCGTGGATCGCGATGAAGGCCGTTCCATCCTCGACCCCGGTGGTGATAGTGATGGTGCCCTTTTCCTGGATGGCCTGGCGCGCGTTGTTGATCACGTTCAGGAAGACCTGGTTCAGCCGGCTGGGAAACACCGAGATGGGGGGAACGGCGCCGTACTTACGGACGACCTCGATATGATGTTTGATCTCGTGATGCACCAGAGTGAGGGTATCTTCGAGTCCCTCGTGGATATCGACCTTCTTGAGCTCGGCCTCGTCGAGTCGTGCGAAGCTCCGCAGTCTTCGGACGATCTCACCCACCCGCCCGGCGCCCGATCGGATGACCTGATTCGAGTTGTCGATAATGTCGAAAATCGCTTTGAGCTTCGCGTCGGAGTCGAAGGCCTTTTCGTCCTGGGACCGAAGAGTCTGTTTGAGCTTCTCGATCGCGCGGAGAAGCGTGTCGTGCATGCTCGTCATCGCGCCGACAGGAGTATTGATTTCGTGGGCGATGCCCGCGACCAGGCTGCCGAGCGACGCCATCTTCTCCGATTGAACTAGCTGGGCTTGCGTCTGTCTGAGCTCCTGGTTCGTGGCGGCAAGATCGTTCAAGGCCTTCTTGATGGCGGTTATGTCACGGCCCATGCCGACGTAGAGCTCGAGCTTTCCGTTCTCGTCGTGAATGGGGAAGATGCTGATGTCGACGGGAATCCGGTCACCGGAATGAGTCAGGGCCTCGGTCTCGCCCCGGTAGCTTCCCTCTCGGGCGATTGCCTCATGAATCGCGTCTCGCTTCTCCTCGCCGAGAAACTCGAAGGCCGATCGCCCGACGACTTCGGCGTCGGAGAAACCCGTTCTCCGCGCGTGGGCGGGGTTCCTCTCGATCACCCGCCCGTCTTTGTCGAGCACCACGATGACATCCACCGAGTGCATGAAGACTTCGCGGAAGATCCTGAGCTTCTCCTCGAGCTCCTTCCGGCGGGTGATGTCGAGAAAACCGCCGAGGACCACCGTCTCGCCACCGATCTCGGACAGCGCCAGGGAAAACACCGACCAGATCGGGGCCCCATCGGCGCGACGGATCCGGACTTCCATGTCTTTGACGAAGCCGTCGCGCGCGAGCTGTTTCAGCACCACCTCGCGTTGTTCCGGGTCGTAATAGAAGTCCTTCGTCCTGCGTTGTCGCATCTCCTCGACCGTCAATCCGACGAGCGCCGCCAGGTGCCGGTTCGCGTACAGAATTTTTCCATCCTTCAATCGACTGACGATGTAGGGGACGGGTACGGTCTCCACGAGGCGGAGAAGCTGCTCGTCGGCTTCGCGCCGCCACCGTTGGAGCCGGCCGAGCTCGAGCGATTGGTGAACCGTGATCTCCAGGTCTTCGAGGCTCACCGGCTTGATCAAGAAGCGTTGTGCGCCGTGCATGATCGCTTTCACGGCGAGAGGAACGGACGGGTGCGCCGTCAGGAGTACGAAGGGAATGTCGGGGTCTCGTTGCTGGACCTTGTTGAGAACCGCGAGACCATCCATCTCGGGCATGTTGAGGTCACAGAGGATGACGCTGGGTTTGGCCTCGTCCAGGAGAGCGAGTCCTTGGGTTCCGGAGCTGGCCGAGCGGACGCCAAAGCCCCGCTCTCTCAGTCTTTGTTCCAGGGCCCGACGCTGTTCGTCGTCATCCTCGATGTAGAGGATCTCGATCTCGGGCATCGCCGGGCCAGAGCCGCGGGCCTTCGCGGGGTCTTAGAGCCCTCGCGCAACCAGGTAGTGGATGAGGTCCACGACCCGGCAGGAGAATCCCCACTCGTTGTCGTACCAGGAGAGCACCTTGACGGTGTCGTCGGCGATGACTTTGGTGAAGGGGCCGTCGACGATCGACGAGTTCGAGTTGCCACGAAAATCACTGGAAACGAGAGGCGCGTTCGAAAAGGCGAGGATGCCCTCGAGCTTTCCCTTGGCCGCTTTTTCGAGAGCGTTGTTGACATCCTCGGCCGAGACTCGCTCGTCGAGCACAGCGGTCAGGTCAGTTAGAGATACGTTCGGTGTCGGTACGCGAACGGAGATGCCGTCGAGTCTTCCGACGAGCTCGGGGAGCACCTTGGTGACCGCGATAGCGGCGCCAGTCGTCGTCGGAATCATCGAGAGCGCTGCCGCCCGAGCCCGCCGCAGATCCGAGTGCGGCAGATCGAGGAGCCTCTGGTCGTTGGTGTACGAGTGAATGGTGGTCATCAGGCCTTTCCGCAGGCCGAACTCGTCGTGGAGCACTTTGGCCAAAGGAGCCAGGCAGTTGGTCGTACAAGACGCATTGGACAGCACGTGATGCTTCGAAGCGTCGTAGTCCTCGTGGTTGACGCCCATTACGATGGTGATGTCCTCCCCTTTGGCCGGCGCCGAGATGATCACCTTTTTCGCTCCTGCGTCCAGGTGCTTGGAGGCGTCGTCCCGTTTGGTGAAGAGCCCCGTCGACTCGATGACGACGTCGACGTCGAGCGTTTTCCAAGGGAGGTTGGCCGGGTCGCGCTCCTTCAATACCTTGAAGCTTTCCCCACCGGCAACGATGGTGTCGCCGTCGGCACGAACGTCCTCGGGCAGGTTCCCGAGGACCGAGTCGTACTTCAGGAGATGGGCGAGGGTAGCCGCGTCGGTGATGTCGTTTGCCGCGACGATGTCGATCGCGCCGTCGTGTAGCGCCGCGCGGAAAACGTTTCGCCCGATGCGTCCGAAGCCATTGATACCTACTCTGACCGCCATTCGACACTCCCTTTGAATTCTGATCGAGAGTATAACCCGATCGCCTTCGAGATTTCGCGGCACCCGAGGGGAACAGACGATCGGAGGGCGGCTCGCTTCGGCCATCGTGGTTCGTTGACACTCTCGCTCGCCGCTCCGTATAGTTCGAGACTTCTCTGGCAGGCTGATGCACCTTTTCTACAACGTCCTCTATGGGGGCCTCCTCGTCGGGGCCATCCCCTACCTCTTGTATCGGAGCGTCCGTGAAACGGGCTACGCAAATAGCATTCGGGAGCGTCTCGGCTTCGGAGGTCCGCGCGCGAACGACGCCCGTTCGATCTGGATCCACGCCGTCTCCGTGGGCGAGGTGGTGACTGCGGCGGTCCTGTTGCCTCGCGTCAAGGAGGCCTTTCCCCAGGAGCGGATCGTTTGCTCGGTTACCACGGTCACCGGCCGGCGGGTCGCGGAAGAGCGACTCGTCGAGGCCGACGAAGTCTTCTTCTGCCCTTTCGACCTTCCGGGGTTGGTTCGCCGCGTGGTACGGCTTGCCAGGCCACGGGCTCTCCTCATCGTCGAAACGGAGATCTGGCCGAATCTCTTCCGCGAGGCCAGGCGGGCAGGAGCGCGCACGATGCTGGTCAACGGCCGAATCTCGGACGAGTCGTTTCCCCGCTACCGACGTTTGCGCTGGTTCTTGAAACGTTATTTGCGAGACGTCGATCGTTTTCTCATGCAGAGCGCGATCTATGCGGAGCGGATCGTTGCGATGGGGGCACCCGTCGATCGGGTCTCGACTCTGGGGAGCTTGAAGTTCGACGGTACCGCGTCGGCCAAGGCGCACGTCCCGATCGAGCCTCGCCGCACCGTGCTCATGGGGGGAAGCACGCTCGAGCCCGAGGAGTCGATTTTGCTCTCGGTCTTCTCGAGATTGCGCCGGGCGAATCCGGAGCTTCTTCTCGCTCTCGCGCCTCGTCACCCCGCTCGGTTCGGGGAGGTCCACGAGCTCGCGCGATCCCGTGGGCTCGAGGTCGTTCGCCGCTCCTCCGGAGACGTGGTGTCGCGCTCGACCGACGTTCTGCTTCTGGATACGCTCGGCGAGTTAGCGGGACTCTACGAACAGGCGGACGTCGTCTTCGTCGGAGGAAGCCTGGCGAATTGGGGTGGGCACAACATCATCGAGCCGGCAGAGAAGGGGAAACCGGTCCTCTTCGGGCCGCACATGGAGAACTTCCCCGACGTGGCGCGGCTCTTTCTCGAAGCGGATGCCGCCATCCAGGTTACGGACGAGCGGGATCTGGAAGAGCACCTGGGAACGCTCCTGAAGGAGCCCGCGCGCGGCGCCGAGTTATCGCGTCGCGCTCTCGGGGTCATCGAGGCCAATCGGGGCGCGGCGGCGAAAACAGTCGAAGAGCTGGTGAAGCTGCTCGGATGAAACGCGCCCTCCTACCTCTGTCATGGCTCTATGGTGCCGGTGTGGCGGTCAGAAACTTCCATTACGATCGCGGCTTCGGGGTGAAGCGTCTGCCGGTTCCGGTGGTCAGCGTCGGAAACCTCACCTTGGGGGGAAGCGGGAAGACACTGGTCGCAGGCGCCATCTGCCGGGTTCTGCTGGCCCGGGGGGAGCCCGTGGCCCTGCTCTCGCGCGGCTACGGGCGTCGAAGCGCCTCGCCGTTCGTTCTGGTCTCCGACGGAGAACGTCTGCGATCGTCCTGTGAGCAGGCGGGCGACGAGCCGATGGAGCTCGCCACCGACATCCCGTCACTGGCCGTAGCCGTCGGACCCGACCGTGTTCTCGTCGGAGAGAGGCTCGTAAGAGAATTGGGACCGCACGTTCTCGTGCTCGACGACGGGTTTCAGCACCGCCGTCTTCATCGCGATCTGGACCTCGTCTGCTTCGATGCCAGCGAGGAGAGGTCGAGTCTGCGGCTCGTTCCAGCGGGCCGTCTTCGCGAGCCTCTCGCGCGGCTCGATCGCGCCGATGCGGTCGTCGTCACCGGCGGGCTCGCCCCGCACTCGCTTCTTCCGTCCAAACCCGTGCTGCGAGCATTCACCCGTGTGGTTGGGTTGTCCCGTGTGGACGCGGCCGAGGAGCTCCCCGCGGACGCTTTGCACGACGAGCCGGTCGGTGTCCTTTGCGGCGTGGCACGTCCCGAACGCATTCGGAGCACCGTTCCCGCGCGCGTCGTCGCCTTCCTCGCGAAGCGCGATCATCATTGGTGGCGGCCGGAAGAGGTGAAGGCGTTTTCCGACGATGCCAAGGCGCAGGGCGCGAAAGCTTTGCTGACGACGCGCAAGGACGCCGTCAAGTTGACCGATCTTCCCGGGCTTTCTCTTCCCTTGTTTGCCATCCGCCTCGAGTGCCAGATCTCGGAGGAAATGGAGCTGTCGCGCCTCCTGGAGAAGGTTCGGCTTTCTCCACGGTGAGGCTTGGGTGTATTCTGTCGGGTTCGAATGACTCGCTTGAAGCACTGGGCCGAGCACCTCGCCGCCTTCAACGTCAGCTTACTGGTGGGAATCCTGCCGCGCCGGATGCGACTCGGCATCGGGCGTGCTCTTGGCAGCCTCGTTTTTGCCATCGACCGGCGCCACCGCGCCATCACCCTCGATAACGTCCGCACCGCTTTCGGCGACCGGAAGACGGACGAAGAGAGGCTTCGAGTCGCGCGCGGCGCGTTCCAACATTTTGGCGCCATGCTCGTCGAGCTTCTGACTCTCGGGGCCCGGAAACCAGCAGAGATCGAGTCGCTCGTCGAGATGGAGGGTACCGAATGCTTCGAGCGGGCGAGGCGCCGAGGTCGTGGCGTCATCCTCGTGGCCGCCCATTTCGGAAACTGGGAGCTTCACGCGATAGCCCATGGCTTCAGATTCGGACCGATCCACCTCGTGGCTCGCGAGTTGGACAACGCCTACCTCAACCGGAAGCTCGAGAAGCTCCGTCGAGTCTCGGGCAACGGCGTCATCTACAAGAAGCAGGCTCTGCGCCAGATGCGACGGCTCATGAAGGCGGGGGAGACGGTGGCCTTCGTCATCGATCAAAACGTCCATCTCCAGGATGCCGTTTTCGTCGAGTTCTTCGGCAAGAAGGCGGCGACGACTCCGGTCGCGAGCTGGTTCGCGATCACGAGCGGAGCCGCGCTCGTACCGGTGTTCTGCTATCCGCTTCCCGACGGACGCTACCGCGCCGTTTACGAGGCCGCGATCGATGCCGAGCGCTTTCGAGAGCTTCCCCGCGCCGAGGCGCTCCAGAAGCTCACCCAGGAGCTGGTCACGGTCCAGGAGCGCTACATTCGCGAACGTCCCGAAATCTGGCTCTGGATGCACCGGCGCTGGAGAACCCGACCTCCGCGCGCCGTCGCTCGACCCATCGAGGACCCCGTCGTCGCCACCGAGCTTCGATGAAGCAAGGGATTCTCGTTTACGCTCCGAGCTGGATCGGTGACGCCGTGATCTCACTCGGTGCCCTGAGAGTGCTCAGAGCGGCCCGCCCGGAGGCGCGCATCGTGGTTCTTACCAGGCCGTGGGTCCGTGAACTCTACGAGGGGGTGGAATGCATCGACGGAGTGCTCGATTACGAACCGCATGCCCGGGATCGAGGCGTCACCGGCTTCGTACGGGCAGCGGCGCGCATCGCGCGCGAACGCTTCGATGCGTCTCTCGTCCTGCCGAACGCATTCCGAGCGGCGGCGCTCATCCTCGCCGCCCGGATCGGCGAGCGATGGGGCTACGCGACCGAAGGTCGTGGGCTCTTGCTCACCAGGTCGATTCCTCCTGCTCCACGACCCTTTGGCAGGCACCAGGCTCACTACTATCTGGACCTCATGAGCGGGCTCGGGTTCGACGTCGTCTCCGAGCCCGATTTACATCTGGTGGCGAGCGACAGGGCGCGCAGGCGCGCTAACGCCCTCCTCGAGGCCGAGGGCTGGGACGGAAGGCCGCTCATCGGCGTCCACCCCGGAGCCACGAACAGCCGCGCAAAGGTCTGGTCTCCTCTGCGCTTCGCCGAGGCGGCACGCCGGCTGGCCCAGGCGCGGGACGGTCGTGTCGTCGTTCTCGGCGGGCCTTCTGACCGAGAGCTCTGCGAGCAGGTGCGCTCCAGTCTTGGAGGCGATTGCATCGCTCTCCACGGCAAGACGTCGCTCGGTGAGCTCATCGGCGTCCTCGACAGGCTCGCGATCGTGTTGACCAACGATTCCGGACCGATGCACATCGCGGCCGCTCTCGGCACGCCAACGCTCGCTGTCTTTGGCCCGACAGATCCCCGGGAGACGGGGCCCGTGGGGGAGAAGGCCGGAGTGGTCCGGGAGCCCGTGGATTGCAGCCCGTGTCTCTTTCGCGATTGCCCGATCGATCATCGTTGCATGGACCACGTGTTCCCCTCTCGAGTCGTGGCCGAAGCGGAGGCGCTTCTGGCGTGAGCGGAAGGCCTGCAGTTTTTCTCGACCGCGACGGAACGCTCAACGAAGCGGTCGGCTTCGTCAATCATGTGAGCCGATTTCGTCCATTTCCGTGGGTTCTCCCCGCGATCCGCGCCGTCCGCGAGGAGGGCTACCTCGCAATCGTGGTCACCAACCAGTCGGGGATAGCCCGCGGCTTGTTTGACGAGAACTTGATGCACGCGATCCACGATGAGTTTCGCACGATGCTCAAAAAGGGCGGGGCAGAGCTCGACGGCATCTACTTTTGCCCCCACGCGCCGTGGGAGGATTGCGAGTGCCGAAAGCCGAAGCCCGGCATGCTGCGTCGAGCGGCTGACGATCTCGGCGTGGATCTGGCGAGGTCGTGGATCGTTGGAGATGGTTACACCGATCTCGAGGCCGGGTGGGCGGCAGGCGCACGGGCGGCTCTCGTTCTCACCGGATCGGGCCGGGGTGCGCTTCAGCACGACGGAAGGCGATGGGAGCGTTTCCCCGACGTCGTTGCCCCGGATCTCCATCGGGCAGTCTGCTCCATCCTATGGGGAGCGTTGGATTGAGCCCGCATCCTTCTCGCGAGCGCCTCCTCGAGATTGTCGCCGCCTTCGAGCGCGTGCGCGTCCTGGCGTTCGTCGATCTCGTGGCCGACGAGTACGTGTACGGTCAGATCTCTCGCGTGAGCCGAGAGGCTCCCGTTCTCATTCTCGATTACGACGAGACGCGTCTCGTCCCCGGGGGCGGCGCGAATGCGTTGAACAATATGGCGACCCTCGGCGGTCGGCCCATCGCGGTGGGGGTCGTTGGAAGAGATCTGCCCGGCCGGGAGCTTCTGTCGCAGCTTCGAGCCGCTGGCGCCGATGTCACCGCCGTTCGCACGATGGCGAGCTACAAAACCCCGACCAAGACCCGGATCCTCGCCGGGGGCTTGCACTCGACGAAGCAGCAAGTCGTGCGGATCGACCGCAAAACCAGGGTCGAGCGCGATCGAGACCTGGAGCGTCACCTCGACGAGGCGGTTCGGGAGCTCCTGCCCGAAGCCGACGTCCTGCTGGTATCCGACTACGATTACGGGCTGATGACGCCGGAGCTCGGCAATGCACTGGCGCGTCGTGCGGCGTCCCTTCGCAAGCGGACGGTGCTGGACTCGCGCTTCGCCCTGCATCGTTACACGGGATTCACCTCGGCCACGCCCAACGAGCCCGAGGTCGAGGCGGCGCTCGGCGTGCGCATTGGAAACGACCAAGCGACGCTCGAGCGATCCGGGCGAAAGCTCCTCGACAAGATGCGCACTCGTGCGCTTCTCGTCACCCGGGGAAAGGATGGAATGGCGCTCTTCGAGCCGCGCCGACCGGTGAGATACGTACCGATCTACGGGACGGATGACGTCGCCGACGTCACCGGGGCGGGAGATACCGTCACCAGTGCGTTTTCTCTGGCACTCGGAGCCGGCGCCACGTTTTTCGAGGCCGCGGTGCTCGCGAACTATGCCGGCGGCATCGTGGTGATGAAGAGGGGTACGGCGACGGTGTCGCGCGAGGAGTTGGCGGATGCCATCGTCTCCCATCCGTAGGGTGGTCGACCTCGAGGAAGCGGAGGCTCTGGTCGCGCGCGCGAAAGCAGCAGGAAAACGCGTCGTGCTCGCGAACGGGCATTTCGATCTCCTCCACGTGGGACACGTCCGCTACCTCGAGGGGGCACGGGCTTGTGGGGACTATCTCGTGGTCGCCGTCAACGACGATCATGCGACCGCGCGGCAGAAGGGGAGAGGCCGCCCTATCGTGCCCGCCGCGGAGAGGGCCGAGATGGTCGCAGCCCTGTCGGTAGTGGACGTGGTGTTGATCTTCGGGCAGGAACGCGTCTCTTCGCTCCTCGAGCGGTTACGCCCCGACGTGCACTGTAAGGGCACCGACTATCTCGAGGATACCGTCCCCGAGCGGGACGTCATGCGGCGGCTCGGAGGGGACACTCGGATCGTTGGGGATCCGAAACGACACGCCACGAGGGACGTCATTGCCACGGTTCTCGAGCGGTTCGCACCGAAGGCAAAGGAACAAGAAAAGGGCCCTCGGTGAGGGCCCTAACTTACTCGTCTCTCAGGAGACCTTGACTTCGATCTGGCGCGGTTTCGCCGCTTCGGACTTCGGGATCCGAAGCGTCAGCACACCGTCGTTGTAGGCGGCCGAAATCTTCGAAATGTCGACCGTCGTGGGTAGACTGAACGAGCGGCTAAAAGACCCGTAGGCCCGCTCCGCCCGGTAGAAGCCTTCTTCCTTGACTTCCTCTTTGCGCTCCTTTTTCCCGCGAATCGTCAGGACGTTGTTCTCGACACGAACGTCGATGTCCTCCTTCTTGATTCCGGGAATCTCGGCATGGACCACGATCTCGGTGCCCTTGTCGTAGACGTCCACGGATGGTCGGAAGTTACCGAGAAAGTCGCTTTCGTCGTCACGCGGGAACTCCGAGAGCATTCGGTTGATGCGTCCGGACAGGGTGTTGAAGTCTTTCCAGAAGGGGTCGCGAAGTACCAAGTTCATGGGTTTTCCTCCTTTCAAGGAATCCAAGAGGACTATACACAATTGCCGTGTCACCTGCAAGCAATTTTAATAAATCTAACTAATATTTTATCGATTAAATCTTAGTTATTTACACTAAATATATAGCCAAGCTCTTTTCTGTGATAGGCTTGCGGACGAATGCCGGCGTCGGACGCTCTGGCGCGAGCACGGGTCCCTCTCGGTTGGGCCCTCGGACTTGCCGCACTCTACTTCGCGCGCCCGCGTCCAGGCTTCTTCGTTGCCGGTTTGATTGTCGCGGGACTCGGGGAAGCTCTTCGACTCTGGGCATCGGGGCACCTGGAAAAGAACCGGTGTCTCGCCACGAGCGGTCCTTACGCCATGACGCGAAACCCGCTCTATTTAGGGAGTCTCGTCATCGGAATTGGGTTCGTGCTGGCGGCCGGTCGACCCGAGCTCGCCGTACCTCTCGCCGCGCTATTCTGGATCGTCTACTGGCCCGTCATGAAGCGGGAGGCCGACCGACTGAGGGAAGCTTTCCCTTCTGCCTACGCGCAATACGAGAAAAGGGTACCGCTGTTGCTACCCCGTCCTGGCCAGGGCTCGGGTGACGGGTTCGCCTGGCGAAGAGTCAGAGAGAATCGTGAGCACGTAACGGTGCTCGGGATTCTGGTGGTCGCCGTGATTTTGGCCTGGCGGCTCGTCGAATGAGCCCCCGAACCTGGGCGCAGGACTCTCGAGCTCCCCTTCTACTCCGGTTCGGGCGGGTACAGAAGGGCGCGAACGAGCAGGACGATTTCCCTCGCCAGACCGCCTCCCCCGGCCAGATCGTCGGTCCATTTCAGATCCTCTTCGGCCTGCTCGAGCCAGCGGCGGCCTTCTTCAAGCGGGCTCTTTCTCATACACCACGACCTCGT
>DASPGQ010000443.1 GCA_035620555.1 Vicinamibacteria bacterium | reverse complement strand
AAGCAGAGTCAGCCAGGAACGGATTCGATCGAGAACAGCCAGATCCGACTCACCGACGGAAGCGTCATCTTCACGCCGAACCTCTTCGGACCGGGGATCGTCGTGGACAAAGTGGACTACGACATGGTGAGCCTCGATGCTGGTGTCAAGTATCGTGGCATCTCGCTCGAGGCCGAATACTACTGGCGGTGGCTCGGCGACTTCGAGGGCCCGAACACCTCCGGCATCGCCGACATCGCCGACCACGGATTCCAGGTGCAGTCCTCGGGGATGCTCGTCCCGAAGACGCTTCAAGCGTATTTGAGCGGCTCGGCGATCCGGGGACGCTACGGCAACGCCTCGGAGGTGCGCGCCGGCGCCAACTGGTACTTCGTCAAGGAGCGGGGGCTCCGACTCAACGCCGAGTGGATCCATCTGAACAACTGCCCCGTGGGCTACACCGCCGTTCCCTATCCCGTCGGCGGCAACGGCAGCGTCTTCCACACGAACCTGGAGATGAATTTTTGAGAGGCACATCATGAGCAGGCTCGAACGCGCGACTCTGAGCCTCGTCCTGGCGGCCTTCGGCGTCGCTCCGGCGCGAGCGCAGACCGCGTACGAGTTCCACGACGCTCACTTTCATCTCACGAACTACATCCAGGAAGGCACCGAGATGAGCGACTTCTTGAAGATCATGGGAGACAAGGTGGGACGGTCGACGATCTTCGGCATCCCTCTCCAGCAGCAGTGGTCCTACGCGAATACGGGTGATTTCGCCCCAGTGTATTACCTCCAGACCGATGCGCCCCTCTACTACTACTCCTTCACCGACGCCTACATCGCCATGGCTTACAGGTCGCTTTCGACCGAAGACCGGGCGCGGCTGGATCCCATGATCACGGGGTTCAACCCGGCGGACATGTACGCTGCCGACCACATCCGCCGGGTGCTCGAGACGTTTCCCGGAGTCTTCTCTGGCATCGGGGAGTTCACCATCCACAAGGAGTTCGTCTCGGCGAAAATCGCCGGCGAGACCGCGAGCCTCACGAACCCGGCGCTCGACCGCGTCCTCGACTTCGCCGGTGAAGTCGGTCTCGTGGTGATCCTCCATAACGACATCGACATGCCGTTTCCACGGGCGGGCCAGGAGCCGTACCTGCTCGCGCAGATGAAGGCCCTGTTCGCGCGCCACCCGAATACCACGATCATCTGGGCCCACATCGGCCTCGGCCGGATCGTCCGACCTCACGCGGAGCAGGCGGCGATCGTCGAGAAGGTGTGCACCGATCCCGCTCTGAGCCACGTGTACATGGACATTTCGTGGGACGAGGTCGCCAAGTACGCCACGGCGACTCCGGAGGCGACGAAGAGAACCGCCGACGTCATCAATCGCTACCCCGATCGATTTCTCTTCGGAACCGATGAAGTGGCGCCGCAGGTTCAAGAGAAATACCTGAAGGTCTTCGGCATGTACGCACCGTTGTTCGCGCAACTCTCGCCCGAGGCAAGCGAGAAGCTGCGCAAGGGGAACTACGAGAGACTGTTCGACGAAGCCAGGCGAAGAGTGAGGGCCTGGGAAAGGGACAACGTGAAATGAGCTGCTGGAAATCATCAGGACTTCTCGTCGCGTTGCTGGCGATCGCCGGTGCCGCCAGCGCCCGCGCAGAAGATGCGAAAGCGGAATCTCAACCGGCTCAGCAAGACGAGCCGAAGCCGCGGATGGACATCTACGGCTTCATCATGTTGGATACCGGCTACCAGTCGGGGGCGAACGATCCCGACTGGTTCGACGTGGTGCGGCCGGTCAAGCTTCCCGCCTTCGAGAACGAATTCGGTGCCGAAGGCAACTGGTTCGCCAGCGTGCGGCAGACTCGCCTCGGAGTGAAGAACTACTTTCCCACCGATCTGGGCGAGCTCCGGACGACGTTCGAGTTCGAGCTCTTCGGAACGGGGGTGGACGCGGGGCAGACGACGTTCCGGCTTCGCCATGCCTATGGAGAGGTGGGCCGGTTCGGGGCGGGCCAGTATTGGAGCCCTTTCATGGATATCGACGTCTTCCCCAACTCCATCGAGTACTGGGGCCCGAACGGGATGGTGTTCTTCCGGAACGTTCACGTGCGCTTCATGCCGCTCCAGGGTGAGACCAGCATCGTCATTGGAATCGAGAGGCCGGGAGCCAGCGCCGACCAGGGCGTGTACGCGAACCGCATCGAGCTCGAAGGTATCGATCCTCATTTCCCGCTGCCGGACCTCTCGGGTCACGTCCGGAGAACGGGCGAATGGGGCCACCTCCAGGTAGCGGGAATGTACCGCCGAATCGAGTGGGAAGACCTGAACGACGATCGGTTCGACCTCACGGGAAGCGCTAACGGCTGGGGTATCAACATCAGCACCAACTACAAGCTCGAGAAAGATACGATCCGCGCATCCCTGGTGTATGGCGAGGGAATCCAGAACTACATGAACGACGCCCCGGTGGACATCGGGATCCAGAACAATTTCTCAGATCCGGTCACGCCGATCGTGGGCAAGGCGCTTCCCCTGCTCGGGCTGGTCTTGTTCTACGACCGCACCTGGAACGACAAGTGGACGAGCTCTTTCGGCTACTCTCTCCTCGACATCGACAACACCGACGGTCAAGCGGCGAACGCCTTCAGGACCGGCCACTACGCGCTCGGGAACCTTCTGTACTACCCGGCGCCGAACTTCTTCGTCGGCGGAGAGCTCCAGTGGGGCCGACGTGAGAACTTCTCCGATGGCTGGAGCTACGACGACGTGCGCTTCCAGTTCTCGGCGAAATACAACTTTTCGCACAGATTAGGAGGACAGTGATGATTTGCAAAAGAATCGCAAGGGGCCTCGCCTTGTTCACCTTTGTCGCGGCCGCGGCTTCCGCCCAGACGGCGTCCGAGATCGAAGCCGCGTTGAAGGCGGCGCATTCGAAGTATCAGGGACTGAGGGAAGGAAAGAACGCCGACTATATCCCCGCGCTCGCCAAAGTGGATTCGAATATCTACGGGATCGCGCTCGTGACGACCGACGGAAAGGTCTATACGGCGGGAGACGTCAAGTCCGAGGTCTCGATCCAGTCGATCTCCAAGGTCTTCACGCTGGCAAAGGTGCTCGAGGAGCAGGGGCCGGAGGCGATCGCGAACACGATCGGAGTCGACGCGACCGGAATGCGTTTCAACTCGATCGTATCGATCGAGCTGTCGCAGAAGGTCCTTGGCGGGCCGGAGATGAACTCGCTCGTCAACCCCGGCGCCATCGCCACCACCAGCATGGTCAAGGGCTCGACCCGGGATGAAATCTGGAAGAGCATTCTCGGCTTCTACTCCGACTTCGCCGGGAGGAGCCTCGCCGTCAACCAGGAAGTGTTCAAGTCCGAAGCCGAGACCAACCAGCGCAATCAGGCGATCGGCTACCTGATGTATGCCTACGGCTATATCAAGGACAACCCGATGCAAGCGACCGACATCTACACCGAGCTGTGCTCGGTGAACGTCAACGCCCAGGACCTCGCCACGATGGCGGCGACGCTCGCGAACGGCGGAAAGAACCCGGTAACGGGCAAACAGGTGATGAAGGCCGAGAACGTGCCCGAGGTCCTCGCTGTGATGGCTACGGCGGGACTCTACGATGACTCGGGGAAGTGGCTGTTCCAGACCGGTCTTCCGGGTAAGAGCGGCGTCGGCGGCGGCATCATCGCCGTCTCCCCGGGCAAATTCGGGATCGCCGTCATCTCACCGCCTCTCGATGAGGCGGGCAACAGCGTTCGGGCTCAAAAAGCGATCGCGGATATCTCGAACGCGCTCGGTGGAAACCCCTATGCGTCGAAGCCGCGCTAGTCACTCGAGCCAAGGAGGCAATCGATCCATGAAGGCAACAGAGCTCGCAGGATTCTCGTTCGGTGTCCTGTTCGTCGTAGCCCTGGCGAGCGCGCTACCCCAGAAGACGATCCAAAGCGAAGTCGTGGAGCTCACCGCGAAAATCCGGGCGATCGACCATGACTACCGACTCGTCACCCTGGTGAGCGAAGACGGAGAAGTCGAGACGATCTACGCTGGACCGGAGGTGAAGCGCTTCGACGAGCTGAAAGTCGGCGACACCGTCACGTTTCGCGTTTACGAATCGCTCGTCTCACAGATCCGCAAGGCGGGCGAAGCTCCTCCCTCGAAGTCGGAGGGAACACCCACTCTGGTTCGGGGCACCGGCCCCAAACCTTCGGGGATGATGTCGCAGCAGATGTCGGCCACGGTAACGATCAAAGCCATCGACCCCGCGGTGCCCGCGGTGACGGTCGTAACCGAAGACGGCAGCACGATGAGCTTCAAAGTCGATGACAAGAAACTCGTCGAGGGAGTCAAAGTTGGAGACAAAGTCGATATCACCTACACCGCCGCGCTCATGATTACTGTCGAGTAGGAAGCTGGCAGTTGGTTAGAGATTCAAGGAGCAACACTATGAGGAGCAGAATGTTCAAGATGAGCAGTTTGATCGTCGCCGTCTCGTTTGTCGCGGTGGCGTCGTCGTCTTTCGCCCAGGAGAAGCGAGTCGAGGTCAACCCCTTCTTCGGATACACGTTGAGCGACGGGGTAACCGTCGATCCGTTCGTCGCGGGAGGACAGATCTACGATTCGATCAATCCCAAGAGCGGCATGGGGTTCGGCATTCAATTCGGGGTGTTCGTGACGGAGCAGGTCGAGGTCGGGTTTCTCTGGGCGCGACAGTCCAGCAAGCTCGAAGCCAAGAACGGGACGGCCACCGAATTCACCGACATGGACGTCGATAACTATCATGGGATCTTCACTTACAACTGGCTGGATGAAAGTGCGATTGCTCGCCCGTTTCTCTTCGGCGGTCTCGGAGTCACGAATTTCGCCCCGGCAGACATCGGCGGCTTTTCGATCGACAGCGTGTCACGGTTCTCCAGCACCTGGGGCGGAGGCGTGAAGGTTTACCCCAGCCAATCGGTGGGATTCACCGCGATGGCTCGCTGGACTCCGAACTATATCAAGAGCGACCCCGCGGGGATCTGGTGCTCGCCGTACTGGTTCTACGGTTGCTACGTCGTTGGCGACTCTCAGTACGCGAACCAGTTCGAGATGACCGGGGGCGTGAGCTTCCGGTTCTAGCCTGGCGTAGAATCACGGAGGGTTGCGACTTTCGTGCGCGGCACTCCTCGCGGTCGGGCGCGGGCCGCTCTCGCCCGTGCCCGACCGTGGCGATTCATGCGTCTTCCAACTACTCCGGGGCGCGGAGGCACTCCATCGCATCGACCCGAGCCGCCCGGGACCCCGGTAGAAGGCCCGCCACGATCGCGCTGACTGCGAGCCCACCGGCGGCGGCGAACAAAGTAGCGGGATCGCCAGCGCTGAGACCGTAGAGAAGCGACGAAACGAATCGCCCCGACGCGAAAGTCTGGAGCCATTGGATCATCGCCGATCCTCCCGGTGGATCGTCATTCATCATTATTCATCTCGAAGGGACTGCAGGCCCAAAGTGGGGTCCGACGCGCAAGCAGATTGCGGGATCACACGATCGGAGGGGTTCGGGCGGTTGCGATCGGGGTTAGAATCCGTTCGCCGCCAAGGACAGGAGCTCCAACAGCGTGTGGTTCGAGCGCCGAACGAAGATGAGAGGAGAGAGAATGAACACCGGTTATTTGAGATCCGCACTCATCGCGGGCATTTTGGCCATCTTCTCGAGCTGTGGGGATGTCCCTCGAGAGACTCCTTCGGAAGCGCCACCTCCTGAGGTCGACGTCTGTAGCTTTTTGACCGCCGCCGAGATCGAAGACGTGCTTGGACTGGCTCCGGGAGAGCCCCAGCGGGGAAGCGAGGGAATCGCCAGCTGCACCTGGGCGGCTCCGGACGGATCGGGAAGCCTGGTGCAGCTCGTGCTTCGCGAGACGACCCTGGGCTCTTACGAGGATTTCGTCTTCGAGTACGGAGAAGAGTTCGGTGGTGAGAATCCGCCACGCGATCGCTTCCGGCCTCTCGAGGGACCGGGCGATTGGTCCATGTACGTCGCCGACGACAACGCCATTCGCGTGTTCCGTGGCGAGGAAGAGCTGAGGGTTATCTCTGAAGCAGAGGAAGCGGACGAGGAGATATTGATCGATCTGGCGGAAAAAGCCGCGGCCCACTGGTCGTGAGGCATGGGCTTAGCAGGCTGATGAAAAACTACGGCCCAGCCTGCCGAGACCGGGCCGCTTTCCACGAGCGCCTGGCGAAGCTGCGGTTGTTCCCCCGTCGGTCGCGCGGAGTGATAGGACTAAGGTTGGAGAAGCCCCGGGTAACGCCGGACCGCCGCGTACGGTTCTGGGAATCACGGATTACCCGGAGTGCGTTTTCATATTATGTAGGCATCGAATACAATCTTTGCATGCAGTACACGATTCGCAATGTCCCGAAGCGCCTAGATGAGGCCCTTCGCCGGCTTGCGCGAACGCAAAACAAGAGTCTTAACCAGGTTGCTATCGAGGCCCTCACAAGGGCGTTGGGAATCGCCGAAGAGCCCGTGCGCCATCGAAACCTGGGCGATCTCGCCGGGAAGTGGGTCGAGGATCCGGAGTTCAAGCAAGCAATTGCCGACCAGGACACAGTCGACGAGTCGCTCTGGAAATGAGGGTCGCGCTCGATACGAATCGGTATAGCGATTTCGCCCGCGGTGAGACGGCGGTTCGCGAGATCCTCGAGACCGCGCAGGACGTCTATCTTCCGTTTATCGTGTTGGGAGAGTTGCGGGCAGGATTCGCGGTCGGAAAGCAAGGCGCGAAGAACGAGCGGAACTTGCGTGCTTTCCTTGCAAAGGACGGGGTCGATTTGCTCTACGCCGACGAGCAAACGACGCACCACTACGCTACGGTTTATCGGCAGCTGCGCCGCCAGGCAACGCCAATTCCGACCAACGACATGTGGATCGCCGCGCTCGTGCTACCGCACGACCTCGTTCTCTGCGACCGGGATCAACACTTCGATAACCTACCGCAACTCACTCGCGTCTGACCCCTCTCATCAGACTCGCACGACCGAGCGCCTCCCACGACTTAGCCGTTGAGGACAAACACTCATCGTTCGTGGCTCGATGACCGGGGTCGATGCTAGGATTGGGGCCCGTGTCTCGACCGAGTCGATGGGGCATCCTCGTTTTGGCAGGGTTACTCGCTTGCGGCCGCGCGCCCGAGGAGAGCTCACGGAACGAGGAGTCTTCGACGTTCGTCGGACGAGAAACGTGCGCTCGCTGCCACCCGGCGCAGGAGGAGCTCTGGGAGGGCTCCCATCACGACCTCGCGATGGAGCCTGCCACCGAGGCGACGGTGAAGGGCGATTTTTCCGGAGTGCAATTCGCAAACCGCGGAGTGACGTCGACCTTCTCGAAACGCGACGGTAAATTCCTCGTCGAGACGGATGGGCCCGACGGCCAGCTCGCCGAGTACGAGATCGAGTACACGTTTGGAGCCGATCCTCTCCAGCAATATCTCGTCGCGTTCCCCAAAGGCCGGTATCAGGCGCTCAGCATCGCCTGGGACACCCGGCCCGAGGCGGTTGGCGGCCAAAGGTGGTTCCACCTCTACCCGGACGAGACGATCGATCATCGAGATCCCCTCCACTGGACGAAGCTGCGCCAGAACTGGAATTTGATGTGTGCCGAGTGCCATTCGACGGCTCTCGAAAAGGGCTTCGACGTCGACGTCGACGGCTACGAAACGAAATGGTCCGAGATCGACGTCGCCTGCGAGGCCTGCCACGGGCCGGGCTCGCGTCACGTCGCCTGGGCGGAGACCGAAGAAGGAAATCGACCGGCGCAAAACGGCCTCACCGTGAGCCTCTCGGACGATGACGGCGGGACCTGGATGATGGATATGGAGACCGGCCTATCGACGCGGTCGCCCGCGCGCTCGTCCCGAATGGAGATCGAGACCTGCGCGCGATGCCACGCACGCCGATCGCCGCAGCGGGCGGGCTACCAGCACGGTCAGCCGCTCATGGCTTCGCATCGACCCGCCCTGCTCACGGAGCCTCTCTACTTCCCCGACGGACAGATCTTGGAGGAGGTCTACGTCTACGGCTCGTTTCTCCAGAGCAAGATGTATCAGCGGGGAGTGACCTGCAAGGACTGTCACGATCCTCATGCCCTTACCGTCCGTGGTGAAGGCAACTCGGTTTGCGCCGGGTGCCACTTGCCCGAGAAGTTCGACTCCACCTCCCATCATCATCACTCGCCAGGTTCTGCCGGTGCGTCTTGCGTCGAATGTCATATGCCGGCTCGTACCTACATGGTCGTCGACCCGAGACACGATCACAGTTTCCGCATTCCGAGGCCCGATCTCTCCCTCGATATTGGAGTGCCGAACGCCTGCAGCGGCTGCCATCGCGACCGAGATCCCGCCTGGGCTCGAGAGGCAGTGGTTCGATGGTACGGGGAGGAGGTCTCGCCTCACTATGGGGAGGCCCTCGCGGCCGCCCGGCGTGGTGCACCGTCCGCCGGTCGCGGACTCGATAGGCTCGCAGGGGATGCGGAGCTCCCAGCGATTGTGCGGGCCACGGCCCTGTCGATGATGGCCGCGTTTCCTGCCGGGGGTGCGGGAACCACTCTCTTGGAGTCCCGCACGGATCCCGACCCCCTCGTGCGAATGGGCGCGGTCGAGAGTGCGGAAGGGTTGACGCCGGCGGAGCGCCACCAATTCGTGGTGCCCCTTCTGCGCGACCCGATGCCCTCGGTTCGGATCGAGGCGGCTCGCGTCCTGGGAACGGTCCCCAAGGAGCTCTTCACCCCGCAACAGGCTGTGGCGCGCGAAGAGGGCATCGCGGAGTTTCGTGACGCCCAGCTCCGAAACGCCGACTGGCCCGAATCCCACTTGAACCTGGGCAATCTGCATCTCGCCCTGGGCGAGCGTCCTCAGGCGAGACGTGCCTTCGAGACCGCGATTCGGGTGGACCCTGACTTCGCAGGGGCTTACGTGAATCTGGCGGATCTGCTTCGTGTCGAAGGAATGGACGACGAGGGGGAAGCGCTTCTCCGGCAAGCTCTCGAGAGGCTACCCGACGACCCCGCCCTTCACCATGCGCTGGGCCTGACGCTCGTTCGACAACGGCGCGCCCAGGAAGCCCTGCCCGAGCTCGCTCGGGCGGCCATGCTCCAGCCCGAGGAGCCGCGCTTCAGCTACGTGCATGGGGTCGCGCTCCAGAGCACGGGCGACCTGGACGGAGCCGCCGCAGTGTTCACCGCCGCCATCGACCGCCATCCTTACGATCGCGATCTGCTCCTCGCGCTGGCCCACCTCCATCGCGAGCTCGAGGACTGGTCCAAGGCGATTGATTATGCGAGGCGTCTCACGGAGGTCGACTCCGAGAATCCCGAGGCCCACCGGTATCTCGCGGAGCTCGAAGCGCATGTCGAGAGGTAAGCCGCTTCGGATCGGGGCTCCTATCTCTCCATGTGGCGCGAGCGGTAGCGCATGTTCAAAAGCTCGATCGTCAGGCTGAACAACATGGCGAAGTAAACGTAACCCCGGTTGAAGTGCTGCCCCGTTCCCTCGGCGACGAGCAGAACCCCGATCATGACGAGAAAGGACAGGGCGAGGATTTTGATGCTCGGGTGGCGCTCCACGAAGTCCCCGATCGGCGCGGCAAAGACGAGCATGACCACGATGGCAATGACGACCGCCACGACCATGATCTCGATCTGTGAGACCATGCCCACGGCCGTGATCACGGAATCGAGCGAGAAGACGATATCGAGCAGCATGATCTGGAGAACGATCGAGAGCATGCGGCCCTTACCCCCGCCCACCTGCGACTTCCCCAGGGGGTGTGCGGCTTCGACCTTTTCGTAAATCTCGATCGTGGCTTTGGCAACGAGGAAGAGTCCCCCCAGGATCAGAACGAGGTCGCGACCGGTGACGGGATGGTCCAGAACGGTCCAGAGGGGGGTCGAGAGCTTCATCACCCAGCGCAGCGTGAGGAGGAGCAGCAGTCGCGTGACGAGGGCGCCTGCGAGCCCGAAACGGGTGGCTGCATGCCTCTGGGACGGCGGAAGCTTCCCCGCGAGCAGCGTGATGAAAACGATGTTGTCGATCCCGAGTACGATCTCGAGCGCGGTCAGAGTCGCGAGGCTTATCCAAGCCTCGGGCGTGGTGAAGGCGTCCAGCATGACAAAGGCTACATCCAACCCGAGAGAACTCCAAAGGGGTTTTTCGTTTGCGCCGTCAGCAGAATCGGTCAAGAGGTCGCCGGTGCACGCACGACCCGTTCTACCAATACTTGCTCCGGTAATACGCCGTTCTCTGACGTCCGCTACTCGTCCGGATCTGGTATTCGAGTGGTGCGCGACGCTTCGCCTGCCGGGTGGATGTGATTTACGATGTGGGTCAACGTGGTGTTCGGAGCTGGAAGTGAGGAGGATGCGTGGATAAGTTCAAGGCGTTCCGGCTGAGCGAAGCCGACAAGAAGGTCACCGCGCAGTTCGTCGAGTGCTCGCTCGACGAGCTCGACCCGGGCGAGCTGGTCGTGCGCGTCGCCTACTCGGACGTCAACTACAAGGACGCGCTCGCCGGGACCGGCAAGGGCCGGATCCTGATGCGCCCCTCCTGCATCGGTGGCATCGACCTTGCGGGAACGGTCGTCTCCTCGTCGGTGCCAGGCTTCGCCGAAGGCGATTCCGTGCTCGCGGTCGGGCGCCTGCTCGGGGTGAAGCACGACGGTGGCTTCGCCGAATACGCACGCATCCCCGCCGCCTGGGCGGTGAAGCTTCCCGAGGGCATGACGCTCTGGGAAGCGATGGCCCTCGGCACGGCAGGCTACACGGCAGCCCTGGCGATCCAGAAAATGGAGCTGAACGGCTCGAAGCCCGGAAACGGCCCGGTGGTCGTGGATGGCGCGACCGGCGGCGTCGGGTCCATCGCGCTCGCCGCACTCACCAGTCTCGGCTACGAAGTCACCGCGCTCACCGGCAAGGACGGCGAGGCCGAGTGGCTGAAGAGGCTGGGGGCGAAGGACATCCTGCTGCGCCAGAGCCTCGACCTGGCCAAGATCCGTCCGCTCGACAAGTCGACCTGGGCGGGCGCGGTAGACAGCCTCGGCGGAGAGGTCCTCGCGTGGATTCTGAGCACGATGAAGCCCAACGGCGTCGTTGCTTCGATCGGTCTCGCCGCGAGCCCAAACCTGACGACCACGGTTTTGCCATTCATCCTGCGAGGCGTGAGCCTCCTCGGCATCAACTCCACCGACGCACTTTCGCCCGAGCTCGAGCGCGAGGTGTGGCGGCGGCTCGCTACCGACATGCGCCCGCCGCTGCTGAATGAAATGGCGCGCACGATACCCTTTGCCGATCTGCCGACGGTGTTCGACGACTTCATCGAGGCGAAGATCACGCGCCGCATCGTCGTGGACATGAGCGCATGACCGCCTACCGGGAGTTCCACCGCCGCTCGATCGAGGACCGCGAGGGTTTCTGGGCGGAGGAAGCGACGCGCATACACTGGGAGAGACCCTTCTCCAAGGTGCTGGACTATTCGCGGCCGCCGTTCGCGAAGTGGTTCGTCGGTGGCGAGACGAACCTCTGCTACAACGCTGTCGACCGGCACCTCGCCGCGCGCGGCGAACAGAAGGCGCTGATATGGATCTCGACCGAAGTGGACGCGGAGAAGCACTTCACTTATCGCGAGCTAGACGAAGAGGTGAATCGCGCCGGGGCCATGATTCAGTCGCTCGGTGTTACCCGCGGCGACCGGGTCATCATTTACATGCCGATGATCCCCGAGGCCTGCTTTGCGATCCTCGCGTGCGCGCGCATCGGCGCGATCCACTCGGTTGTTTTCGGTGGCTTCGCCGCGGCGAGCCTCGCCGCGCGCATCGATGACGCGAAGCCCACACTGATGATCACCGCCGACGGCGGAAGCCGCATGGGGAAGACCGTTCTCTACAAGAAGCTGGTGGATGCCTCGCTCGAGCTCGCCGAGCACCCGCCGCGGCGCGTGCTGCTCTTCCGCCGCGGACTCGATCCCGAGATGCCCATCACTCCCGGGCGCGACGTGGATTGGGCGGAGCTTGCGAGCGAGCACGCGGGTGCACGGGTGCCCTGCGCCTGGCTGGAATCGAACGAGACGTCCTACATCCTCTACACCTCGGGCACGACCGGAAAGCCCAAGGGCGTGCAACGTGACGTCGGCGGCCACGCGGTGGCCCTCGCATCTTCGATGAAGTACATCTTCTGCGGTGAGGCGGGGGAGACCATGTTCACCACCTCGGACATCGGTTGGGTGGTGGGGCACTCTTACATCATCTACGGCCCGCTCTTCGCCGGCATGACGACCATCCTGTACGAGGGCGTGCCGATACGCCCGGACGCCAGCGTGTGGTGGAAGATCGTCGAGGACCACCGGGCAAACGTGATGTTCTCGGCCCCCACCGCGATCCGCGTGCTGAAAAAGCACGACGTCGGCTTCATCCGCAAGCACGACTTGAGCTCGCTCAAGCACCTCTTCCTCGCCGGTGAGCCGCTCGACGAGCCGACCCACCGCTGGGCTACCGAGTCGCTCGGCCGTCCGGTGATCGACCACTACTGGCAGACCGAGACGGGATGGCCGCTCTTGTCCCCGCACCCCGGTGTCGAGAAGACACCGCTCAAGATGGGCTCGCCGAGCTTTCCGGTGTACGGGTATGACGTCCAACTCCTCGAGGAGGGTACGGGGAATCCGGTGCCGGACGGGGAGAAAGGGGTCGTGGCCATCGCCCCGCCCCTTCCGCCGGGCTGCATGAGCACGGTGTGGGGAGACGACGATCGCTTCGTGAATACGTACTTCACGAGCTTCAAGGACAAGGTGATTTATACGACGTTCGACTGGGGCATCCGCGACGAAGACGGCTACTACTTCATCCTCGGCCGCACCGACGACGTGATCAACGTGGCGGGGCATCGCCTCGGCACGCGCGAGATCGAGGAAGCGATCAACATGCACACGGGCGTCGCCGAATGCGCGGTCGTCGGCGTCACGGATTCGTTGAAGGGACAGCTCCCCGTGGCCTTCGCCGTCGTCAAGGACCCGGCGTCGATCGCGACGAATGAGGCGCGCGAGAAGCTGGAACGCGAGGTCTTGCAGACGGTCGACAGGCAGCTCGGCGCCATCGGTCGCCCTGGGCGGGTGTTCTTCGTCACGGCGCTTCCCAAGACGCGCTCGGGCAAGGTGCTGCGCCGGACGATCCAGGCGCTCGCCGAGAAGCGCGATCCCGGCGATCTGACGACCATCGAGGACCCGGCCGCGCTCGAGCAAATCCGCGAAGCCCTCGAGTAAATTCCCATTCGGACACCAACGCGGCAGCTCGCCGTCTACAGCCGAGAATTGGAGCCCGCCGGGTGCCACTGCCGAAAGCAGCAGATTTCCTGCGCCAGGTTGCTCTATTGAATCCTGCATCGTAGCATCGCCGCTTGGCCGAATCGCGCACGACCTACGATCGCCGGCTCAATCTGTTCGACGGCACGATGCTCGTGATCGGCGGCATCATCGGTGCGGGCATTTTCCTCAATCCATCCATCGTTGCCGAACGCACTGGCACCGCAGGGTTGACGCTCACGGTCTGGGCGATCGGAGGTGCGGTGGCGCTCATCGGCGCGATGTGCTTCGGCGAGCTCGGGGCCCGCCACCCACAGGCGGGTGGCAGCTACGTATACCTGAGGGAGGTTTTCGGTCCGCTGCCTGCGTTCTTGTATGGCTGGACGTATCTGGTCGTGGTGAACAGCGGCGGTATCGCGGCGGTCGGGATGACGTTCGCCGGTTACGCCTGCCGGCTGGCCGCTCTCCCCGAGCTGTACATCAAGCCGGTCGCCATCGGGGCGCTGTTTCTTCTCTCTGCGATCAACACTCTCGGGATCCGACCCGGCGCAACGACGATCAACATCTTCACCGTGCTTCGACTGGCCGCGCTGGCAGCGCTCATCGCGACCGGCCTCATCTTCGTATCAAGGGGGGGCGAGCTCGATGCTCTCGCAAGCACAGAACCGGACGCGGCTGGAAGTGGGGGTTTGCTCGGCATTGTGGGTGCGGCGCTCCTACCCGTGCTCTTCTCGTATGGAGGCTGGCAGCACTCGAATCATGTGGCAGGTGAGATCGCGCGTCCGGAAGAAAACCTTCCGCGAGCGCTCCTTGCCGGCGTCACCGTCGTCGTGACCGTGTACATGCTCGCCAACGTTGCCTACTTGCATGCGCTCGGAGTCGAAGGGCTGGCGAGTAGCACGGCGCCCGCCGCCGACACGATGACTGCAGTCGTCGGTCCCATGGGCGGCTCCCTCATGGGTGTGGGAATCATGTGCTCGACGTTCGGATTCCTGAGTCTCGTGATTCTTGCCGGCCCCAGGATCTACCAGGCGATGGCGGACGACGGGGTGTTCTTCGCGGCCGCCGCTCGACTCCATCCGCGATATCGCACGCCCGCTGGAGCGATCGTGGTTCAGGGAATCTGGGCCGTGGTTCTGATTCTCAGCGGAACCTATGGTCAGCTTCTCGACTACGTCGTGTTCGGTGACTGGATCTTCTTTGGGCTGACGGTGGCGACACTCTTCATCTACCGCCGCCGGGGCGCAGCGCCAAACGGGACGGCCGTGTATGTGTGGGGATACCCCTGGACGCCCACGTTCTTCGTCCTGATCTCGATCTTCGCCGTCGTGAGCTCGGTGCTTTCGAATCCCACCAATGCCGCCATCGGAACCGTCCTCATCGGGCTCGGCGTTCCCGTGTTTCTGTTCTGGAAAAGGAAGGACGGATGAGCCAGCGACCGCTCGAGAGTCCCTACATCGCCTGGGCAAAAGCCCATCACGGCGTCCGGTACAACCTCGCCTCGAGCGGAGTGCCGCCACCGCCTCTCTCCGCGCTTCAGATGAGCGCGGACGACTGGGCGCTCACCGAAGACCACGAGGACGGCTGGATGCCCCTTCGCGAGCGGATTGCCGACCGATACGGCGTCACCGCGCAGCACGTCGTTGTCGCTGCGGGTGCTTCCATGGCCAACCATCTCGTCTGCGCCCTCTTCCTCGAGCCGGGAGACGTCGCGCTGGTCGAGCACCCCGGCTACGAGCCTCTTCGACTGCTCCCGTCTTACTTCCACGCCGACGTCGATTCGTTCGGTCGCTCGCGAGATACAGGCTACCGCCTCGATCCCAAACGAATCGAGGATCGTCTGACGAAACGAACACGCCTCGTCATCCTTTCGAATCTGCACAACCCTTCGGGTCGGCTGGCCGCGCGCAGCACAATGAAAGCGATCGGTCGACTCGCGGAGGAACGCAACTTCCACGTGCTCGTCGACGAGGTGTATCTCGAATGGCTCCACGACAAGGGCGAGAGGACCGCGACGCTCCTGTCTCCGCGCTTCGTCACAACCCGGAGCCTCACCAAGGCCTACGGCCTGGACGCGGCTCGGGCCGGCTGGATTCTCGCCGACCCGCCGATCGCCGAGCGACTGCGGCGGCTCGTGGACTTGTTCTCTGTCAAGACGGCACACGCGAGCGAGCGGCTGGCGCTCAAGGCGTTCGAGCACGTCGCCGAGCTCTCCTCCGCGCCGACCAAGGCGGTAACGGCCAACCTCGGCCTCGTCGAGGCGTTCGTCGCGGAACAATCCGAGCTCTCGTGGACACCGCCGGACGCCGGCACCGTGGGTTTCGTACAGCTGCGAGGGGTGTCGGTCGATGATCTCGTCGAGGAACTGAAGGCGCGTGACACCCTCGTGGCGCCGGGCCGGTTCTTCGGCGAGCCCGATTCGTTTCGGATCGGCTTCGGGATGAACCCGCCCGTATTGGAGGAAGGACTGGCGCGCTTTAAGGAGGCGCTACGCGCGGCGAAGGCAAAGAAGGCGTAACGTTTTCGGCGACATACTCCGTATCACTTTGTCCTCTGCTCTGGTCGTCTCGCGCGGGCCACGGCGAGGTCTACCGCTGCGTATACTTTATGCCCCGGGCTCGAACGGATTGAGTAATGGGACTCCTGTCGCGCGGACGTCGTCGACGTTCCGGGTGACGAGCGTTAATCCGTGAAACTTGGCAGTCGCTGCGAGAAGACCATCGACGACCGGGAGCGGATCTGGAACCGACAGACGCCCCCATTCGTCCGCGATCGCTTCGATAATGGGAAGAAGCCTTGACGAGTGATTCGCAATGAGCGCAGATAGCCAAGCATCTAGAGCGCCGGCAGATGGAGCGTCGCGTCGCCGGATGTTCTCGATACCGCGACGAATCTCGCCTATCGTTAGCACGCTCAGGAACACGTCGTCTTCCGCAACCTGCGCATACCACTTGGCGACGTTCTGATTGCAACGTTCGCGCTTGCGAAGCTCGGAGATGACGTTGGTATCGACGAGAAAGCTCAAAGCTCGACCTTGCGGCCGACATCGCGGGCGCGCGCAAAATCCTCGTCGTCTCCCACATCCGGCATTTCGAGCAAAAACTCTTTCAGTGAGCGCCCGTTCTCACTCCCCTGGAGAGCCTTCCGAAGAATCTCCCGATGTTCGGCCTCTGCTGAGCGGCCGTGCTCTGCGGCCCGCAGTTTCAGACGCCGCACGATGTCTTCGTCCACGTTTCGAACAATCAGCTGAGCCATAATTCCTTCCGTGCTATCAATGATAGCACGCACTTTTCTCTTGGGGAAAAGTTCTGAGAGTCGGCGGACCTCAGAACGATGACCACGCTCGAGGACGGCGACAGTGGCGCAATGCCGCAAAGAAGATCCTCGAAGACTAGGGGTTGCCCGGCTCCTCCGGGCGCTTCCAGACGCTCAGCGGTCTCTTGTTCACCTCGTCGATGATCCGCGCGTAGGCTCGGGTGGTGGCCTCGAGCCCGGTCCAGGGCACGGTCTCCGGCGTTTCCAGGTCCGTGTGAAAGTAGTGATGGAAGTCGCTCGTCGCGACGCCCGGCACGTAGCGATAATGCCGGCCCAGGTCACCGGCCGGCGGCTCGGGCAGGGGATCGATGAACGTGGTAACGCCGAACTCTCGGAAGGCGTGGACCGCGATCCGCTGTAGCTCGGGCCGGGAGGGTCCGCCGGCGTACCACTGCTGCGGCGTGTACGCCGTCGTCCAGAACATCTGGTTCTCGTTTTCCACACCACTCAGGTCCGTGTATCGAGGCCGCAGCATGGTCAGAACCGTCGAAGGATGCTCTGCATTGATCATGAGGGCGGTCTTGGCAAAGATCTCGGCGCGATTCTCGGACAACCACCGTTGCCCGACGGCGGATCCTTCGCCCGAGTTGTGGTGGCCATCGATGCCGAGAAAGACGATCGTGCGTGGACGCTCGGCCTCGGGAATCTTCGCGTAGTGTTCGGCCAGCCCGATGATCGAAGCGACGCCCGAGGAGTTGTCTCCCGACGCGTCGAACCAGCCGTCACGGTGAGCGATCAGGAAGATGGTCTCGTCGCTCGCACCCGGGAGGGTGCCCCACACGATCGCGGTCTCGAGATCGGGCACCAGTCGGGTCTCCAGGCGGACGCTCACGCGAACGGGTTGCCCGGATGGCGCGGCAGCTATCAGCCGCTCGACCTCGAACCCTTCGTCGCCGCCGACGGTGAATCCGGGGGCGCCGCCCGTCGGCCTCGGGTATTCCTGATACCGCATCGAGCCCGGCAGCATGTGAACATTGAAGATCGCCGCGGCCCCTTTGTCCGCCGCGCGGCGGATCGTCTCCTCCTGCCAGATGTCGGGGAGCCCGAGCATGCTGTAGAGGAACACCGCCTTTCCGCGCACGTCGCGTCCGAGGTAGTCGGCCTCGCGGCCCAGCCCCACGTAGACGGCTTCGAGGTCGAGCCCGGAAGCAGGCGTGCCCTCGGATCGGTAGAACGGCTGCGCGGATGCGAGCTCGAGTGTAGTGCTTCCCGAACGAGCCGTGACCTCGTACTCGCCTGGGAACCATTGCGGCACCAGCTCGAAGCTCTGGATCCGGACGTTGGAGAGCCCGATGGTCCGGAACTTGTCGGCGAGCCAGCTGGCGCTTTCGGCGTCGGCGGACGTCCCGATGATGCGACCCCAGAACTTGGGGTGCACCGCGTCGCGGTAGCGGCGCGCGATCTCGGCCTGCTCGACCACGTAGCGGTGCATGCGTCTGCCGTCGATGTCGGCGTAGTCCTCCGCGCCGGGCGGCAGCGGCCAGGGGAGGAAGTCGTCCTGGACGTCGGCCGTCGGGATCGGTTGAGCTTGTCCTACGCCGTCCACCACCCAGAGTGATCCGACACACGCGAGCGCGAGAGCAAGGGACATGACCTTCATGGGTTCGGCGTCTCCTCGGGCCGCTGCAACGCGCTCAGTGGCAGTTTGTTGACCTCGTCGATGATGCGCGCGTACGCCCGCGTCGTTGCCTCGAGCCCGGTCCAGGGCACGGTCTCCGGAGTCTCGAGGTCGGTGTGGAAATAATGATGGAACTCGCTGGTCGCTACGCCCGGGAGGAAGGTGTAGAAACGCCCCAGGTCACCGGCTGGAGGACGGGGATTCGGGTCGGGATAGACCGTTACCCCGAACTCGCGGAACGCGTCGAGCGCGATCCGCTCGAGCTCGGGCCGAGACGGTCCTCCGGCGTACCATTGCTGCCCGGTGTAGGTGTTTGTCCAGACGAGCTCCTGGTCGAAGATCTCGCCCCGCATGTACCGCGGTCGGGTCGTCGTTTGGACCGTCGAGGGATGTTCGGCGTTGATCATGAGCGCCGTCTTGCCGAAGAGCTGCTCACGGTTGTCCACCATCCAGTTTCGCCCCACACCCGAGCCTTCGCCGGAGTTGTGATGGCCGTCGAGCCCTACGAAAACGATGGTGCGAGGGCGCTCCACCTGCGGGATCTTGGAATAGTGCTCGGCGAGACCGATGATCGATGCGACCCCCGATGCGTTGTCGCCGGCGGCGTCGAACCAACCGTCACGATGGGCGATGAGATAGATGGTCTCGTCCGACGCGCCCGGCAACGTGCCCCAAACGAGCGCGGTCTGGAGATTCGAAACCATCTCGACGCCCGCGTGAACGTTCACCCGCACCGGATGCCCCGGTGACGCGGAAGCAATCATGTCGCGCACGGCCATCCCGTCTGTACCGCCGAGCGTGAAAGCGGGGATGTTTGTGCCCGACGGGTACGCCTGGTAGCGCATGTTGCCGGGGAGCATCTGGGCGTCGAACACGACCGCCGCACCTTTGGTCTCGGCTAGGCGCCACGCGTTCTCGCTCGGCGCACCGAGCATGCTGTAGGTGAACACGGCCTTCCCCGTGACGTCGCGACCGATGAAGTCTGCCTCGCTCCCCAGCCCGACGTAGACCGCCTCGAGCTCCACGCCCCCGGGCGGCGTGCCGACTGACCGGTAGAAAGGCTGAGCCGAAACGAGCTCTACGGTCTTGTCCCCGGCGGTGATGGTGACCCGGTACGACTGCGGGAACCACTGCGGCAGGAGGTCGAACTTCTGGATGCGCACATCGGAGAGCCCGGCCGAGCGGAACTTGCCCGACAGCCAGTCGGCGCTCTCCGCATCGGACGAGGTTCCGATGATGCGACCCCAGAATTTCGGATGAACTTGATCGCGGTAGCGTCGGGAGATCTCCGCCTGCTCGACGACGTGGGCATGCATGCGCCGGCCATCGATGTCGGCGTACTGTTTGGCACCGTCTGGTAGCGGCCATTGGAGGAACCAGCTCTCGACGTCCCCCGTGGGAACACCGCGCTGCTCGCGCGTCTGCGCGCCCGCCTCGTCCGACCCCTTCGACCACAGGGGGGCATTTGCCAGAACCAGGACCACGAAGAGGATTGGCCGGCGATTACCACGGAGCACGTGTGACATGAACGGATCCATTCTGCTCGCGGGTCAGAATCGAGTAGATGAGGCTTGCATGACGGCATATGGCGACCGAGCGCCTGGATCTTGATAGGGCCCGTCGACCCTGTCAAGCATCCGGTCCGTATTTACAGGCGTCTCTCTCCGACGGTGGGTAGAGCTGCTCGACTCGCCGGAGCAAGAGGCGGAAGCTCGCGTCGATAGGATCGTCTGGCGCCGGTCACCATCAGCACCACCGCTACCAGTTGTAGCGAAATCCGATCTGCAAAAGGCGCGGGAATCCGTTCACGCTGGTGATCTGTCCGAAATTGCTCCGGCCCCACACATTTTGCGGTCCAGTGAAGCTGGGGGTGTTGAACAGGTTGATGATCTCGAAACGGAACGACAGGTTGCCCCGTCCAATGCGACCTGTCTTTTGGAACGCGATGTCCCAGTTCTTGCGAGCCGGCGTGCGCACGCGGGTGTCGGTGCGCGGCGCATCTCCGAAGGTGAACGCGCCTGCCTGAGTCCAGGCATCCGTGTCGAGGTAGCGATCGAGGTTGTCGGTGACGCTTCCGCTCGGCCCCGCGTCGACTCCCGGCACCACGTTCGGCCGTTGGATGTCGGTGAACAAACCGGTGTTGTTCGGCGATTGAAGCACCGAAACCGGGAACCCGCTCTGGTAGAAGCCGGTGGCAGAGAAACTCCAGCCGCCGAATATCGCGCTCGCGATGCCGTTGCCATCGAGCCAGCGCTTGCCTCGCCCGAACGGAAGCTCGTAGATGCCGGAGATGTTCAGGCGGTGGGGGATATCGGAGAGGGACCGGCCGTACTCCCGCTCGAGATCATAGCTATTGAGCGCGCTGTCGGTCCGGCGCGAGAACGAGCTCCCTTCACCGAACACGTTGTCGTCGTTCCTGCTGAAAACGTAATTGACGCGGAACGACCAGCTACCGCGGAATCTTTTCTCGCCCGACAGCACCAGCGAGTGGTAGCGTCTCTTGCCCTCGCTCATCTGCTGGGCATAGAGGTCGAGGAACTGGGGATACGGCCGGAGCAGCTGTCCGCGAGCCACGGTCGGGTTCTCGCTGAGGTTGCCGAAGATCGGATTGCCGAAAAAAGGGTTCGGCACTTGCTCCTGGAGCGCGGGGCCGAGTGATGCAAAACTCGGATCGAGCTGGTTGATGTTCACCTGGCCCGGGGATGTCCCGCCGATTCCAAGTCGCTCGGAGCGGCTTCCCACGTAACCGACGGAGCCCGCGACCCCTCCGGGAAGCTCTCGCTGCACCTCGATCGAGTATTGCTGCACATAGGGTGATTGACGAAACTGATCCGCGAACTCGATGTCGCCGCCGGCGCCGGTCAACAAGCCGAGATTGCTTCCCAGAGGTCGCTCGATCCCGTTCGGGAACGGGTCGGTGATCGTGCCCGCTGGCGTCAGGCCCCCGTCGTTGCTGGCGAAGTAGGTATTGGAGGTCTCGAACCCTCGGGCACCTTCTGCCGTTGGCTGGTAGGGGGCCCAGAAAAGGCCCAAGCCTCCGCGGAGGACCGTCTTGTCGTCGAGCGACCAGGAAAAGCCCGCGCGCGGGCCCCATTTCCACGAGGTAGGATCGCCTTGATGCTCCGGGTAGCCGTCCACGCCGGCGTACATCAAGCCTCCGCGCAGAATCATCCCTTCGATCGGTTGGACTGGCCAGGGCGTTTCGCGGTCGAAGCCGACGGTGAGTCGGTTGTTCTTCTCGGCGAGTCCCGTTTCGTGCTCGATGCGCAGGCCGAGGTTGAGCACGAGATGGTCGCTCACCCTCCAGTCATCTTGAACGAAGACGCCGTAGTAGTCGATGAACTTCTGGAGCGGGGCTGGGCTCTGGAGCGTGCCGAACGACGGATAACCGAGAAGCAGCGTGGCGAGCGAGTCACCGGTACCCAATGCGGGGTTATTGGGATCGGGCCCCTCGGTGAACCCCTCGCTGAACTCGTAGAGTCCGGCAGGGAAAAAGGCAACGCTCTCGTTCAGTCCCAACCGGCGGAAATCGGCGCCAAGCTTCAGAGTATGAGCTCCGATGAACTTCGAGACGGTACCGTTGAGATTGTGCGAGTAGTAAGTCTCGTCGGTGCGAAACCCGCCGCTCACCCCGTTATTCCACCCGTAGCCGAACACATCGATAACCGGGAAGACGTTCTCGGCGACCTGGCGGGCGTAGTTTTCGGACCAACCGAAATCCGTTACGTCGAAGTCCGGGGAGCGGAAATCGCTCACGAAGCGGTTGTACCCATAGCGGAGCGTCACCACGCCGTCGCTCCCGACGAGGATGGTGTCGTTGAGCGCCACGAGATGGACCTGGCGATACAAGTCCCACACGCTGGGGTCGGATGGGCCACCGAAATCGAACTGGGCAGGCGGTTCGTTGGAGTCGTAGTACATGTAGGTGCCGGTGAGCGTGTGGGATGGCTTGAACTCGTGGCTGAGGTTGAACGAGAACTGGTCGGCGGAGTTTTTGGTGTCGCCGTTGGCGCTGACGTCTCCCGAGCCGCGAGCGGCCAGCACCGCGGCCAGGTTTAGCCCCACCGGATTGAGACGCTCGGCGGGAATTACGTTTCCGGGAAAAGGATCGCGGACAAACTGCCCCGGGTTGCCCGGATCGGGACGGGTAGTCAACGGGTCGTAGATGGTGGCGCCCGATTGCGAGAAATCACCGCGAGCTTCGGCCTCTGTGGGAAGATGGAGAACCGTGTTGACGACTTCGTTCGTGCGATAACTCTCGGTGCTCAGCCAGAAGAACGTCTTGTCGCGAACGATCGGACCGCCCGCCGAGCCCGCCCAGGTCCAGTAGTAGGTGTCTGGTTTGGGCGTGCCCGCCTGTTCGGCGAAATACAGTTGTCCGACTCCCCAGTTGGGCCGGCTTTGAACGAGCGCGCTTCCGCCCCACTGGTTCGAGCCGCGCCGGTGGAACGTATTGAACACGCCGCCGCCGGTTCGTCCCAT
>DASPGQ010000442.1 GCA_035620555.1 Vicinamibacteria bacterium | reverse complement strand
TTCACCGGAAGAGCGCGAAGCTGATCGTTAGCGCCGAGCGGGCGCTCGTCGCCTGTACGGCGCTTTCCACTCTCGCATGCTTTTCTCTCATCGTGCTTCTGGTCCGGAGCGACTTTCGCTTCGAGTACGTGGCAAGCTACTCCAATCGCGACCTTCCTTTCCTCTACAAAGTGGCGGCGCTCTGGGCGGGGAACGACGGGTCGCTGCTGTTCTGGAGCTGGCTGCTCCTCGTCTTCGCGGGAATCACCGTACTCACCAACCGGAAGAAGAATCGCGAGCTGATGCCTTACGTCGTCGCG
This sequence comes from Vicinamibacteria bacterium, assembly GCA_035620555.1. Classification (NCBI taxonomy): domain Bacteria; kingdom Pseudomonadati; phylum Acidobacteriota; class Vicinamibacteria; species Vicinamibacteria bacterium. The sequence continues at coordinate 19,973 of DASPGQ010000442.1, read as the reverse complement.
ACGTTGGGTGCGGTGGTGCTCTTCTTCACCTATTTGAACTACTGGGTGTGCAACCCCTTCGGCCAGCTCGGTGTCATGACGGCTCAAGGACCGGAGGCCTGGGCACCCGCCGACGGTCGTGGGTTGAATCCTCTCCTGCAACATCCCATCATGGCGATCCACCCACCCATCCTCTATATCGGCTACGTGGGATTCGTGGTTCCTTTCGCGTTCTGTATCGCCGCCCTCATCTCCGGTCGACTCGGTGCCGAGTGGATAACGTCCACCCGGCGTTGGACGCTCGTGGCGTGGTTCTTTCTGGGAATGGGTCTCCTGCTCGGCGGGCGATGGGCCTACGTCGAGCTGGGGTGGGGCGGCTACTGGGCCTGGGACCCGGTCGAGAACGCCGCACTGTTGCCCTGGCTGACGGGAACGGCTTATCTGCACTCGGTGATGATTCAAGAGCGAAAGGGGATGCTCAAGATCTGGAACGTCAGCCTCGTCATCCTGACGTACCTTCTCTGCGTGTTCGGGACGTTCCTCACTCGAAGCGGTGTCGTCTCATCGGTCCACGCTTTCGCCGAGTCGGACTTCGCCAAGATCTTCCTGTTGTTCATCGGGATCGCCGGGCTAGTCAGCGCCGCTCTCGTCGTCCTCAGGCTCTCCGATCTCAAGTCGGAGAACGAGCTCGATTCGATGGTGTCGCGCGAATCGGGTTTCCTGTACAACAATCTGCTGTTCCTCGTTGCCTCTTTCGCGGTGCTCTGGGGCACTATGTACCCGGTTCTGTCCGAGGCCATCGAGGGCGAAAAGGCGATGGTGGGCCCCGCCTGGTTCAACCGGGTCAACGTCCCCATCGGTCTCGCCCTTCTCGCGCTCACCGGAATCGGCCCCCTCTTGGCGTGGCGCAAGTCCTCGCTCGACAGTCTGCGAAGGAACTTCACCTGGCCTTTGGTCGCCGCCCTCGCGACTGCATTCGCCCTCGTGGCGCTGGGGATGCGTCACGTCTATGCCCTGATGTGTTTCGCCCTCTCGGCGCTCGTCCTCGCCACCATCGTGCAGGAATTTCACAAAGGCGCGCGGGTTCGCCAGGCGCACCGAGGCGGTGGCTACTTTGCCGCACTCGTCGACCTTACACTCATCAACACCCGGCGCTATGGCGGCTACATCGTCCATTTCGGCATCGTGCTCATCTTCATCGGGGTGGCGGGCTCCGCGTTCGACACCGACACGAAGGCCGACCTCGCCCCCGGGGAGTCGGTCACGATTCGCGGCTACGAGGTCACCCTGGCGGGCATCGACGAAGGCAAGACGCCGAACTACGAATGGCTGGCGGCGCGTCTCGACGTGCGGAAGAACGAGCGAATTCTCGGTACTTTCGACCCGCAGAAGCACTATTACATTGCCAGCCAACAACCAACGTCCGAGGTGAGGCGTTACGCGACGTTTCAGGAGGACCTCTACCTCGTCTTCGCCGGTATGGCCGAGAACAAAGCCACGGTTCAGGTCTTCGTCAAGCCTCTGGTTCGCTGGGTCTGGCTTGGAGGCATCGTTGTCTTCCTGGGAACGGTGGTGACCATCGTTCCCAGCCGACGTGCGCTCAAGCTCGTGCGGAAGACCGACGCCGAGCAGAAGGCGACCGACGACCAGCAGAGGAAAGAGAAATATGAAGTGGCTTGAAGCGTTCGCCATCCTGGCTCTCGTCTCGCAAGCCGCCGTCTCTCAAGAGCGATACAACTCCGACGAATATCGGGAGGCGACCGAGTCGCTGATGTGTCAATGTGGTGGTTGTCCGGCGACGGTGGCCACCTGCTCGATGGAACATTGCCATTCCGCCGAGCCGATTCGTGAGGAGATCGCGAAGCGTCTCCAGGAAGGGAGCAGCGTGGCCAGCATCATCGAGACGTTCGCCGATCGCTACGGGCTCGCCATCCTCGCCGCGCCGCCGGTCGAGGGTTTTCACGTTACGGCCTGGGCCGCTCCGTTCCTGGTGCTGGCGGTTGGCTTCTTCATTACCCGGAGCGTTCTTCGTTCCTGGAAACGCGAGTCGGCCACCGCAGGTAACGCCTCCGTTGGCGAGCTCAGCGAGGCCGAGCGAGCCCGGATCGAGAGAGAGCTTCGGGACATCCCGAGTTGATCCTGGTCGCCCTGGCTCTTCTGGGAGCGGCCGTCGTCATCTTCGTTCTCGTCCCGGTGTTCGAGTCCCAGAACCGAGCCGCGGAGCCGCTCGACGAGACACAACGACGACTCCAGGATCTGGAGGAAACGAAGCTTCGGCTCTACGAAGCGATCAAGGACCTCGATTTCGAAAAGGACGCGGGGAAGGTGTCGGAGAACGATTTCCAGCGCGCTCGAAACGACTACTTGAAACAGGTGGCCGAGGTCCTGGGCCAGATCGATCAGCTGGCACCACCGAAGAAGGCGCCCGTGGAGCGCAAGAAGCGGGCGCCGGGAGGCAAGAAGCAAACTGCCGCACGAAGTTGTGCGAAGTGCGGGGAGACGAATCCGGCCGATGCCCGATTCTGCATGAGCTGCGGCGATGCCTTTGCCAGGGTATGTCCGGCTTGCGCGAAGTCTCTGCCGGAGGAATCGAAGTTCTGCCTCTTCTGTGGGAGCAAGGTCGCGTCGTGAATCGGCGGGTGCTCGTTTCGACGGCGATCGTCGCGCTGCTTTCATCGGCCGCCTCGGCGCAGCCTCGAGGAGGAATCCTGCGCGTGCGGCTCGTGAACGGAACGACCGGGGGCCAGGGCGTGGCGGAGAAGATCACACTGTTCCGACTCAGCGGCGGGATGGTCCCGATGAAAGAACTGGGGCCGGTAGAAGGCGCGGTAACGATCGAAGACATCGAGGTCGAGGGAGAACGACCGATGCTCCTCCAGGCAACTTACCGCGGGGTGAGCTACAACGAGCCCGTGCTCTTCGGCCGCGGTTATGAAGCCGAAGCCGAGCTGACGGTTTACGAGGTCGTGGAGGACTGGGATGAAGCGAGGCTCGCGCTCGCTTCGGCTCGCTACGTCTACCGGCGCCAGGGGGATCGTCTTCTGGTCGACAAGATCTACGTGGTCCAGAACCGGACGGACCCGCCGCTCACCTACTACAATTCGAGCGGCACGTTCCGCTTCAGCCTTCCGTCGACGGAGCTTCTCGAGCTGCACTCGGTATCGGCCCAGGGATCGAGCGGCATGCCGGTTCCGCAGCAGGCGTCTCCCCTGCCCGGCGGGGAGGGCTACATCACCAAGACCGCCTTCAAACCGGGCGAGACCGAGATCGTCGCCTCGTACTCGGTAAGCTATGCCGGCGGTTCCTATCGGCTCGACGAACGCACCTTCTACGACCATCCCGAAACCTACTTGTTCACCGCGCCTCCGGACATTACCGTGCAAGCCGATGGGTGGGAGGATCTGGGAACGGAGCCGCAAGGTCGTTTCGCCGCCATCCGCAAGCTGAACGTGCCACGAGGGTCGAATCTCTCGGTCGTGCTGACCGGAGGAAGCGACGTCGCCGCCGACTCGCCATCGGAGGTGGCGCAGGAATCGCCGCGCGGATCGGTCACCCGCATTCCCGACACCACACGCGCCGCTAAATGGATCGTGGTCACACTGATGGCTGCCGCCCTCGGCTACGGCCTGCTGGCCACGGTGTTGCCCCCCCGGTCAGAAAACCAGGGAGATTGACCGATTGCCTTCCTCTTCGCCGGCGTTCGAGGCGCGCCGAGTAACCAAACGTTTTGGCCGCCTGACCGCGTTGCGGGAGGTCGACCTGGCGCTCGAGCCGGCGCGATGCCACGTCGTCTTCGGGCGAAACGGTGCGGGAAAATCGACGCTCCTCGGCATCGCCGCAACCCTGCTGAAACCGACGTCGGGCGAGCTCTTCTTCGACGGTCGGCCGCTCGACGATCTTCGAGACGCCGTTCGCCACCGCCTCGGGTTCGTCTCGCACGAAAGCCTCCTCTATCCCGACTTGACCGTCTCCGAGAACCTCGCGTTCTATGCGAAGCTCTACGGGGTCGATGCCGACGTCGAGGCCACGCTCACCTGGGCGGATCTCGAGCTGCGCCGGAGGACTCCGACACGGAACCTCTCACGAGGGATGACGCAGCGTCTGGCAATCGCTCGGGCGCTCCTTCATCGACCGAGCCTCCTCCTCCTCGACGAGCCTTTCACCGGGCTCGACACCGTATCGAGTGATCGCTTGAGCGACCGGATCAAATCGTTGCGTCGGGACACGACCGTCCTCCTCACGACCCACGACGTGGATCGTGGGGTCGCCATTGCCGACCGCATCCTGTTGATGGAATCGGGCCGCATCGCCACCGACGCTACCGGGGCTTCGAGCGCGGATGTGCGGCGTCTCTTGGCCGGGTGATCATCCGTGAGCCAGGGATCCCGTGATTTGGTTCGGGTGGCCCTCGCCATCGTGGAAAAGGATATCCGCACCGAGCTGCGCACCAAGGAGATGGTCTCGTCGATGTTCGTGTTCGCCGCCCTGGTGCTTCTCGTTTTCAACTTCACGCTCGTGCTCGACCGGCAGCGCGCACTGGAGCTCGGGCCGGGAGTGCTGTGGGTCGCATTCGTTTTCGCAGGAACGCTGGGACTGAACCGCAGCTTCGCCACCGAGTCCGAGACCCGGTGCATTCACGGCCTCATGCTCGCCCCCGCGGACCGAAGCGCCATTTACCTCGGGAAGCTCGTCTCCAATTCCGTTTTCATGTTCACGACAGAGCTCTTCATACTTCCGTTGTTCATGGTGCTCTTCAACCTGAGCCTGTGGGAAGTCCTCTCTATCGGGGACATGTTCCGCTTCGCCATCGTTCTCCTGTTGGGAACGGTGGGCTATTCCGCGGTTGGCACGAGTCTGTCCGCGGTGGCGGCGAACACATCGATGCGCGAGGTGCTTCTTCCAGTGCTCCTGTTTCCTGCCGTGGTTCCCCTGGTAATCGGAGCCGCGGAGTCGACTCGACTCCTCTTCACGCCCGAGCCCCTTTCGAGCCCCGGAACGTGGATACGGGTCCTGATCGTGTTCGCCGTGGTGTTCGTCGTCGTCTCCTGGCTCACTTTCGAATACGTCCTCGAGGAGTGAGGACCTCGACTACGACCTTCGACGAAGGCTTCGCGGCGAAAGCTAGCTAAGAGCTTCCGCTCAGAGCCGAGATCACCTCGGCGGCGTCTCTACCTTCCGCCACTTGCATCGCCGTTCGACCGAAGAAGTCGGTGGCGTTTGCGTTCGCGCCCGCCTCGAGAAGCGCCCGCGTCGCCTCGGCATTTCTCCCTACGGCCGAGCGGATCAATGGAGTCCACCCGATGTTGTCGGTGGCATTGACATCCGCGCCCGCTTGGATCAGAGCGGCGACGACCTCATTGTGTCCGAACTGAGCCGCATACATCAGGGCGGTTGCCCCCGCCCGGTCCTTGCGCTCCAGGTCCGCACCTGCACCCACGAGCGCCTGAACGATTTCCGTGTTCCCTCGCATCGCTGCGTGGCTCACCGCCGGCATGCCCCCGTCAGAGATCGAGTTCACGTTGGCGCCCGCCTGAATGAGACGGCGTACGTCCCTGAGCTGTCCGTCGCGAATCGCGTCGAGAAGCTCGTAAGAAGCCTCGTCGGTCTCCTGACTCTCCTGGGCGACTAGCGCCGGAGCACAGAGCAGCGCCAAGACGAGGGCACAAGGTGTTGGCTTACGCACTTTCATCCCTCCTGTTTCGGATCGGAATCATGGCACAGGGTCCTCCGCTTCGGCAAGGCCGGACTCCGCACCGAAACCGAGAGGATGTACGCGACCGGTGATGCCATCCACGAGCATACGAGGGCGCTTCCCCGGGGCCGACGAGAGTGAGAGAATCCAGAAAGGCTTGTAGACGAGGCCGTTCTCGAAGATCCTCGCGTTTCCACTGCGAGACAGGGTCCGGGCGGCGTGGCGTCGGACACGTTGACGGGCCTCGTCGGCGCCGACTGCGACGGCGAGAACGTCGTCTTCCGCAACTTCGCGAGTCTCGGTCTGATAGGGATCCGCGGTGGCCACGAGCCCGGTCCTCGCGTCGACGAGAAAGTGAACCCGGCGGCCCCGGGAGCGAGATACGAACGAGTGATACGGATAGTACACTCGGATTTCTGCCCGCGCGTTGGGGGAGAGACGCTCGATCTCGTCCCGTCCGATCGCCCCTCGCAGGCTCGAAACCGTTCGCCTATCCATTCACTTCCCTCTACGGCTCCGCTTCGTGAGGAACGAAGCAATCTCCGCTGCCTCGGGTCTGAGAGCGAAGTCGGCCATCCCCTGCATCTCTCGGGGGATGGGTCCCAGGCGCGAGGCCTCCTCCATCGCGGCAACAATGTGGGGCGCTACCGCCGAAATTCTCTGGGTCGCCAGGCTCACGACGACGATGGTAAAGCTCGATGCCAGGATTCCGGCGAACATGGGGTGGAGCGTCGTCGAGTCGGCGAGCTTCGCGACCTCCCAGACGATCGACACAGCGGCGCCCGCCACCATGGAAGCGATCGCGCCGGGGGTATTGGCCTTCTTCCACCAAACGGCGCAGATATAAGCGGGTGCGAACGCGCTCCCGAGTACCGACGTCGCGAAGATGACGATGAAGGCCACCGCGGGAGGCTCGACCAGCGCCACGAAATATCCGATGATACCGATGGAGACCACGAGTCCGCGCGACACGAGCACCATCTGTCGCTCCGACGCCCTCGGGTTCAGAAAGCGCTCATAGAGATCGCGCGACGCGATGGAGCCCGTCTGCAGGAGGAGCGAATCCGCCGTCGACATGATGGCGGCCATGATCGCCGCCATCACGATACCGGTGATCGCGGGAGGCAATACGAATTGAGCCACGCGAAGGATGGCGAGCTCGGGGTCGACGAGCTCCGGGAGAATGATCAGAGCCAGGACGCCGACGAGATAGGGTGACGAGACGAACAGGAGATTCCAGAGCGTCGCGTAGGCACCGGCAAGCCTTGCCGTTCCGGGACGGCTCATCGCCATGTGACGGGTGACGACGTGGGGCCAGCCCATATAGCCGACCGAAAAGACGAGGACGGCACCGAGAACGACACCCCATTGACCCTCGAATCCGAGTCCCTTTCCCCACACCGTGAGCAGAGTGGGATCGATCGCGGCAATGGCCTGGTTGGCGTTGGAGAACCCTCCCACATGGTAGAGCGATGCCGCCAGGATCCAGACCACACCCACCAGCATGATGAGGCTCTGGAAGAAATCGGTATAGGCGACGGCAAGATAGCCACCGAGGAACGTGTAGATCAGAATGATGCCCAGCGCGATGGCAAGAGAAACGGGGTACGACAGCCCGGTCACGAGCTCCATTCCCTTGCCGCCGGCAATGAACTGCGCGAGAACGTAAAAGGCGAGCAGAAAGACCGAGAGGGCCGCGGCCAGGAGACGGGTGATCGGTGAGGGGTAGCGGTTCTCCAGATACTCGATCGAGGTGAGCGAGCCCATCATCTGAGAGAGCTTGCGCATCCGGCGCCCGATGACGCTCAGGTTCAGCACTCCGCCGCCGATGTCTCCGGCCGCATACCACAGGCCCCAGTAGCCCTGAGTGAAACCGAGCGCCCCGGCGCCGAGAAACATGTAGCCGCTCATCGAGGTGCTTTGCAGGGTAAGAGCGGTCACCAGGGGGCCAACCCTTCGACCTCCGAGAAGGAACCCCTCGAGATCCTCATCGGCGCCCCGGCGCATCGCCCAGAAGCCTATTCCCAGAACGATGACGTAGTAGAGAACGAGGAAGAGAACGACCGTGGTGTTCACGATCTCTATCCGCGATCCCACTTACGCGTGGCGACGAGAAACACCACCGTGTAGACAATCCAGAAAGCGGGGAATCCGAAAAGAAGAAGGGTCGTAGTTGCGGGAAGACCGAACATGGCCGGTCATTATAAGCAGGTTGATAGACAAAGAGGGCTCGGAAGTTCGAGCGCTCGAGTGGTCTACTTCTTCGCGCGAGTCCCCTTCAGGTGTACCACCACGACAACGCCCACGAGCAACGTGGAGAACGTCGAGAGCGCCCGCACCGCCTCCTTCGCCTGGTCCCAGAGGACCAGCCCGTCACGCGCCATCGCGAGCGCGACGGCCGTCGCGAGCAGAAAGAGGGTCGCTACGCCAAGCAGCCACAGAATCCCACCGACCACATCCTCGTTATTCAATTGAACCTCGGTGCGAAAAAGCTAGCCTCGCGCGAGCGAGACTCTAGGTTTGTGTTGTTTCTTTTATGGTAGGGACGAGAAGGGGCTCTGTCAACGGGGCTCGCCGCGAGGACGGAAGGAATGCCGCGATGACGAATGCGGCCAGGGCGAAGCTCGAGAGAAGCACGTAGAGCCAATGAAGCTCTCCGGTTCGGCCGGAAACGGCGGAGACCAGAGCTACGGCGAGGGGCGCGGCACCGAAAGTCATCACGAACTTCACCCCGAAGAACAAACCGTGTCGCCGCTCCGGAGTGTGGCGCGCCAGGAGCATGTTCTCCGCTGGCAGCGCCCCGGCGTTCGCCATCACCATGAGCGTGGCGACCACGACGAGAGGCAGTCCGGAAATCGAAGCGGCCACCCACAGCAATGGCACCTGAAGAAGGATCGCCCCCAGATAGACGGGCTTGAGCGGGTAGCGATCGGCGAGGTGCCCGCCCATGATTTGCATGACACCCGCCGCCCCATAGACGAGCGCGACAAGAAGCCCGATGCCGAATGCGCCCTCTTCGACGAGCCCGCCGTGGCGCTGCTCGAAGAGCTTGGGAAGCGAAGTCTGAGTGGCGTGGAAGACGAGTCCGGCGAGAAACATGGTGACGAGCAAGATGCCCACGACTCGTCGTCCGTCGGCCGATGGCTCGAGAGAATCCGTCCTTGGCGCCGGCCTCTCGTCTCGGATGCGGCCCGTGGCGAGAAACGTGAATAGCAACGCACCGGTCGCAACGCAGACTAGCCCGGGAACGAGGAATGCCACGCGCCAACCGGCCAAATCGACGAGCGAGCCCGACACGATGCCCGCGAGCGCCGAGCCCGCCGAGCCGAAGATGCCGTTCACACCGAGGCTCTTGCCCGGTCGCGTCCTCGCGTGGCGAACCAGCCAGGGGATCCCGACCGGATGATAGATGGAGGCGAACAAACCGATGGCGGCGAGGGACACCATCATCGACTCGGTCGAGCTCGAAAGGCTCGCGGCGCCGCTCCCGGCTCCCATCCCGACGAAGAACACTGCCATCATTCTTGCCGAACCGATACGGTCGCCGAGGAGTCCGGCGGGCAGCGCGGCGAGGCCGACGAGGAGCGAGCCGAGCGTCCACAGCTCGATGAGCTCGTGAAACGGACGTCCCCAATCGCGCTCGAGGGCGAGCACGATCACGAAATAGAAAGCCGTACAGAAGTGCACGTAGAGGTGCCCGAGGCAGGAGAAGACGATGGGAGCTCGATCGATGCGACTCACCCGGTGAGATGCCGTGTCGGCATGACAGCGCTCCCTTCGGTGCATAGTATAATCCGCCGCAAAACATGAGGAAGCAGTATTCGAAGGCCCTGCCCTATGTCTGTTTCGTCAGCATGATCGGCGCCCTGTACGGAGCGTTCGTATATGCCCCCACCGAACGTACGATGGGCGATGTCCAGCGAATCTTTTATTTCCACGTAGCCAGCTGGTGGGTTGCCTTCGTCGCCTTCGCGGTAACCTTCGGAGCGAGCATTCTGTATCTCTGGAAGGAAGAGCGACTCTTCGATGATCTGGCGCTCGCGTCCACCGAAGTCGGCGTTCTCTTCACCACGATCGGAATCACCATGGGTCCCATCTGGGCGAAGTACGCCTGGGGCGTTTACTGGACCTGGGATCCGAGACTGACGACCGCCCTCGTGCTCTGGCTGATGTACATCGGCTATTTGATGCTGAGGCGCTACGTTCCCGACGAGACGAAGCGCGCCAAACTCGCCTCGGTCGTTGCCATCATCGCGTTCGTCGATGTTCCCATTGTCTTCATGGCGATCTGGTTATGGCGGACGCAGCACCCTTCGCCCGTCATCATCGAGAGCGAGGGATCCGGCCTCCACCCCCAGATGCGCCAGGCGCTGTACATGGCGTTTGCTGCGTTCTCCTTTCTGTACCTGTGGCTGGTCCAGAAGCGGCTTGCCGTGGAAGACACCCGTCACGAAGTCGATCGATTGCACAAGGAGCTCGAGCTCGTATGAGCTACCTGTTTGCGGCCTACGCCGTCGTCTGGATCGCGCTCTTCACCTACGTGATGAACATCTCCTCCAAACAAAAGGTCCTCGACGAGGAGATGAAGACGCTCAAGAAGCTTCTCGAACAGAAGAAATGACGAGGGCTGGAACGCCGCCATCATGAGTCGACTGAAGGGCAAGGCCGCGCTCATTACCGGCGCGAGCCGGGGCCTGGGACGCGGTCTCGCTTCGGTTTTCGTTCGCGAGGGGGCCTCGGTCTTTCTCTGCGCCCGGAGTCACGATGCGCTCGCGCGGGCCGCGGGCGAGCTCGAGCGATCGGCCGGACGGAAGGGCGCCGTTGCCTATCTCGGCGCGGACGTCGGTGACCCCGACGAGGCCCAACGTTTGGTCGAAGTCGCCATCGAGCGCTTTTCGCATCTCTCGATTCTCGTGAACAATGCGAGCATCCTCGGGTTGCGCGCTCCCATCGTGGACGTGGACGTCCTTACCTGGGACGAGGTTCTTCGAGTCAACTGTTCGAGTCTCTTCTACGTGACGCGACCCCTTCTGCCGCACCTGATCGAAAAAGGCGAAGGCTCGATCATCAACGTGAGCTCGAGTGTAGGCCGCCGCGGCAAGCCCAATTGGGGCCCTTACGCCGTCTCCAAGTTTGGCCTCGAGGGTTTCACGCAGGTGCTGGCTGCCGAGCTCGAGCCGCAGGGCATCCGGGTCAACAGCGTGAATCCGGGGGCCACGCGCACCGACATGCGCGCGAACGCCTATCCCGACGAGGATCCGATGGCGCTTCCCACGCCCGAGGACATCTCGGAAATCTTCGTCTACCTCGCCTCGGACGAGTCGCGCTCGGTCACGGGGCAGGCTTTCGAGGCGCGCGACTACTTTAGGACCAGGATCTGACGATGGAGATTCGCACGATATTCGACGCTTGCCGTTTCTCGCCCGAGAAGATGCAGAAAGTGAACCTTTTCTCGACGAACGAGATCTTTCTCGACGTCTATTGCCTCGAGCCCGGACAAGAACAAAGAGCGCACGCCCACGTCGCGTCCACGAAGGTCTATGTGGTCCTCGAAGGCCACGCCCGGATACACGTCGGCGACGAATCCAAGCAGGTCGGGCCCGGCCAGGCCGTTCTCGCTCCCGCCGGAGAGCGTCACGGAGTCGAGAACTCCTCCGACGAGCGGCTCGTGCTTCTCGTCGCGATGGCTCCGCCGCCCGAGCACACCTGAAGGGCGGGCATGACGACCGGAACGCGAGAAACGTTCGGCTCGCGGTTCGGATCGGTCATGGTGCTGATTGGCGTAGCGGTGGGGCTCGCCAACGTGTGGCGCTTCCCGTACATGGCGGGAAGCTACGGGGGTGCAGCCTTCGTTGCCCTCTACATACTGTTCGCGGTACTTCTGGGAATTCCGGCGATCATGGCGGAGTGGACCCTCGGACGACTGACGCGTCAAGGGACCGCCGGCGCCTTCTCGTCGGTTGGCATGCCCGGCGGGGGAGCGATCGGGTTCGTTCTGTTCTTCACGGTATTCATGGCCGAGTCCTATTACACGCTCGTCGTTGGCCAGGTGGCTTTCTACGCGGTCGAGACCGCTTTCGTCGGCTCGGCCGGGGCTGACCCCGCGAGCTATTTCGACCGGACGCTATCGGGCATCACGATCCCGAATGTCTCCGTCACCGCGCTCACCTTTCTCGCCATCGGCTTCGTCCTGTACTTCGGGGTGCGGAAGGGCATCGAATGGGCTTCACGGATCATCATGCCCGTCGTCTTTCTCGCTCTTCTCATCGTCATCGTTCGCTCGGTAACCCTCACGGGGGCGAGCGACGGGATACGATTCTTCTTGCTTCCCGACTGGTCCAAGCTCAGCGGACAGACGGCGCTCGCGGCGCTCGGGCAAGTGTTCTTCAGCTTGTCGCTCGGGGGCACGTTCTTCCTCGTCTATGGAAGCTACCTGCGCGACGACGAGGACATACCGAAAATGGCCATCGCGACGGCCGGGGGGGATCTCGCCGCCGCCATGCTCGGAGGGTTGGCGATCCTCCCCGCGGTCTTCGCGATGGGCGTCGAGCCCGACTCCGGCCCCTCGCTACTGTTCATCACGCTTCCGGGGGTCTTCGCCGAGATGCCGGGTGGGGCGCTCATGGGCGGCCTCTTCTTCGGCGCGCTCTTCCTCGCCGCCTTTCTCTCGGCCATCGCGGCGATGGAAGTGCTCGTCGACGGCCTCCACCACTACTGCGGCTGGGCTCGCGGGCGCTCGCTCGCCGTGCTCATCATCGCCGACCTGCTCGTTGCGCTGCCTTCGATGGCGAGCTCCGATATCCTCATGTGGAACGACCTCATCTGGGGATCGACGATGCAGCCGGTGGGCAGCGCCTTGACTCTCGTGGCCCTGGGATGGTTCGTGCAACGGGGCCGCGTCCTCGAAGAGATACGCCGGGGCGCTTCCATCCCCATTGGCCAATTCTGGATTTTCTGGATCCGCTGGATCGTGCCGGCCGCGATCGTGATCGTGCTGGTTCACGGATGGACGTCGGGATGAAGCTACGGGGACGAAGGGCCCTCATCACTGGGGCCAACCGCGGCATAGGGCGCGCCATCGCCCTCGCCTTCGCCGAAGAAGGCGCCGAGCTGGTGCTGACCGCGCGACGGCTCGACTCATTGGCGCCTCTCCCCGATGCCGAGTGCGTGGCTCTGGACGTGACCGACCCCGCCTCGATCGATCGGGCGAAGGCCGCGGTCGGGGACGTTGACGTCCTCGTGAACAACGCCGGAATCGCCGGAAGCGTGAAAGTCCTCGAGATGGACGATGCGCACTGGCAATCCCATCTCGACACCAATCTCACGGGTGCCTTTCGCGTCACCCGGGCGTTTCTTCCGGGGATGGTGGCTTCGGGATGGGGCCGGGTCATCAACATCGCTTCGACGGCGGGCAAAGTCGGTTTTCTCTACACGGCAGCCTACTGTGCGAGCAAACATGGTCTCCTTGGATTCACGCGGGCGCTCGCTCTCGAGATGGCCACCTGCGGGGTTACGGTGAACGCTATCTGCCCGGGCTTCGTGGCCACCGAGATGTCGGAGCGGGCGGCGAAGAACATCAGCAAGAAAACCGGCCGGAGCGAGAAAGACGCGAAGAAGTGGCTCGAGAAGCTCTCGCCTCAGAACCGCTTCATCGAGCCCGAGGAAGTGGCGGCCGTAGCCGTGATGCTCGCCTCGGACGATGCTCGGGGAATCAACGGCCAGGCGTTGAACGTCGACGGCGGCGCCGTTTTTTACTGACGTTCTAAGGCTGTACTGGGGGCTCCTGGCCCTCGGCGAGAAAGTTTTCGGACGCCAATACCACGTTTCGCAGGCTGACCATGCTCGATATCGTTCTCCGCAGGTAGGTGTCCGCCGGGTCGAAGACCCCCGCCGATGCGCCTTTGAGATTCGTGCTCTCGCTGCGGCCGGTGATGGAGACCTGGACGCGATGGATCCAGGTCGCCGGGTCGCCGGTCGGTGGGCCCGGCAGGTCAACGAGGTCCGGAGAGTTTCCCACGCCGTAGCGTACCTGCAAGTTCTCGATGTTGTCGGCGACCGCCACCCATTCGGGACCGGCGCTCAAATCGCGCCTCTCGAGAGTGGGGTTGCCGACTGGAGGTGGCGGACTCACTCGATAAGTGATCACGCGGAACACGCCAACGACCGCGCAGTCCTCTCGGATCTCGTTATTGAACCCACCCGGGGGATTCATCTCACCACCCTTGCCAGGGTTGTGATTGATCTGAAGGACCTCTCTTCCGCCGGCGTTCGTCATGCGCGGCGGCTGGGTGACGACGAAGGGATAGAATCCGATCTCATTGTCCTGATTGCAGTCCGACGTCTCGATCGCGGTCAGGGTCATCCCCTCGGAATAGGCTGTCTCGGCACTCAGTGGGCTCGGGTCCATGGTGTCCGGCTCGATGCGCAGAACCGAGGATTGCGCGATCGTCCCACAGGGTCCGCCTCCGCGACCTTGTCCCGAACCCCCGCACTGCATGGGCTTGGAAACCGGAAAATCCGGGTGCGCGGAGATGATCGTGACCTCATCGGGATTGATGCCCCCTCCGTCATTCCAGAGAATCGCCGCTGGCGGTGGGGTGCGATACGAAGCGATGGCCAGGTCACGGGTGACGTAGACCATACCCGCACGGGTCGACATCTGAGTATCGGCGACCTCGTTCTCGCGTCGAAAACTGTCCTGGCTTCCGGTCAACAAGGCGAAGACCGAGGCCAGAACGATGATTGTGGCCAACATGGCCACCAGGACCTCGATGAGGGTAAACCCTTCGCGGTCAGATCGGCGACTCGAGCAGCTCATCATGGTGGAGCCTCCCTGTCGGGGCGGACACGATCGATCCTCAAATCCGAGCTCGAAAGCTGTGATCTAGATCGGGGTGAAATTACCACGGGACGAAAGAGATCACAAGCGGATGCGGCAGGTGTGCGGGAGACTCATCCGCGTCCTCGACGCCTCTCAGGCGCGGGTGATCGCGTTGGTCTGCTGAAGAAGCGAGGCGCCTTCCTCGACTTCGAAGACCTTCTTCTGGAGAAGGGAATGCACCAGGCTCATTACGGTGAGGTCGGTCATCGGCGACTCTTCCATCGTTTCCCCGAGGGTTCCATATCGGATGAGACCCTTGAAGACATCGAGCTCGGCAGCCGTCAAATCGCAAATCCGGATTTTCGAGCTTTCGCGAAGGCGCAGCGTCACTTCGGGCGGCGGAATTCGCGACATGAGCTCGTCGAGCTCGGCCGCTTGCCGTTCACCCTCTTGGACCAGCGCCTCCACCGGGATTCCCATCGTGCGCGCCACGCCGTCGTTTTTTGGGTAGGGCTCGATACGATACGCTCCCTTGTACCACTCGAAAGCGCGATACAGGGCCTTCTCGGCTCGCGCCTTACCGGCCTGCGCGTGGACGATGCGGCCGTTGAGGATGTAAACGGGAATCTCCTCGTTCGTGCCGCGCATGAGCATCAGAAGCATCGATTCACCCTTCCGGCACATACCCACGAGGAGCCGACCGAGCGTCAAGCCACCATTGCCATCGGTCCGACCGAACTCTCCCTGCTGCCCGCCCACGCTGAGAGGCACTTGCAAGGCATCGACCGCGGGAGTCGCTCCCGTGAGCAAAACCCCGATCTCGTGTCTACCGATACGAATCCGATCTCCGTGCGCAAGCCGGACCTGTCGGATTCGGTTCTCGTTCACATAAGTGCCGTTCGTGCTCCCCAAATCTCGAAGGACGAGGCCGTCGGGCTCGCTTACGATCTCCGCGTGGTAGTTAGAAACGTTGCGTGAATCGAATTGAAGGTCATTGGATTGGTGTCGGCCAATGGCAACGCGGAGAATCTCGTCGAAGTCGAACCCATATACCCTCTGGGCAGTGGCCAGCAGCAGAACGTTGCGGGCACCAGTCATCGTCTCCACGGTAGAATCCCCTCAAAGGCGCCACGGGCTAGGCTGCAAGCCCGATGCCATCCGCGCTCGCACCGATCGAGGTCCGAAAATCCTTGCGTTGCTACCGCTTAGCTCGAGCCTGCGCCAATCCCCAAGGCATCGGGACGTGGTATTTTTCCCCCGGGCTGAGGGGATGGCTCCCCGTCGAATCAAAGCAGCCGAGAACGCCCTGACCCGCTGGCATTCTCGGCCCGCCGCGAGTAGCATCTTCCTTCCGCCCGCTCGCACGATGACTAAGCGCAATCTATCTGACCATCGCTGGCTGCAGGGGTCGACGTGAGCGACAGGCTGTACGTCCGACACGGTCGTCTCCATTACTTCGTGCGCGAAGTGCTCAAACGGCTTCGCCTTCCCGCGAAAGATGCCTCCAAGGTAGGCGATGCCCTGGTGGCCGCCGACCTCGCTGGTGTGGAGGGCGAGGGCGTTCGGCGGCTTCCGTTCTTCGCGTCCCGCATCAGCTCTGGGCTGATCAATCCGATCCCACGAGTCCAGCTCGTAACCGAGGACCAGGCGGCGGCCGTCGTGGACGGAGACAACGGAATGGGCCATCTGGTCGCCCAGCACGCGATGGAGCTCGCGCTTCGCCTGGCCAACAAATTTGGCGTGTCCGGTGTGGCGGCACGGAATAGCAACGATTTCGGCATGGCAGGCTACTACGCCCGAATGGCACTCGAACAGCAGATGATCGGCATCGTCGTTTCCAATTCCACTCCCGTCATGCTTCCGACCTACGGAACGAAGCCGATGTTGGGCTCGAACCCGATCGCCATCGCCATTCCAAGCCCCGAGGACGCCTCGCCCTTCGTGCTGGATATTGCGACGACCGCAGGATCGCGGTCGTCCATCGAAGAAGCTCTTCGCCGAGACGAGCCCATTCCCATCGGGCTCGCGATCGACAGCGCGGGGGAGCCGATTACGAGCCCAAAGGCGGCGCTCGAATCGATGAGGCTGCTACCGCTTGGAAGCCATCCCGAGACAGGCTCTCACAAAGGGTACGGCCTGGCGCTCGCCTTCGACATCCTCTCCGGTGTCCTGTCGGGCGCTTCCTTTGGACGTCACCTCGCGGCAGCCGAGGCGAAGCATCCGGACGTCGCCGGGGTCGGGCATTTCTTCCTCGCCATCCGGGTGAGGGCCTTCGCTCCGTGGGTGCGTTTCAGAAACCAGATGAAGGACATGATTCGTCAGCTGACCCGTACCCCAGCATCCGGGGCACCGAGGGTCTTCTACCCGGGCGAGTCCGAGATGGCCCTCGAACAGGAGCGACGGGCCAACGGCATTCCACTCGACGCCTCGTCCGCGTCGGAGCTGGAAGGACTGGCCCGGCGCCTCGACCTGCTCGAGTCGTGGGAACATCTCGTCGAGGGGCGCAAATAGGGCACCACGCAATTGGCGCTGTACCCCGAGCACGATTTGGTGACCGCTATGATCACAAACTTGAGCGACGGCCCGGGATTCGAGCTCGAAAAGACGTCGACCTTTTCGTGGCGTGACGCGAAACGCCGAGGGACGGTTCGGGCAAGAAGTCGATCCAACGTCTGCTGCCGGGAGGCAATTAGTCTACGAAGCGCACAACGACAACGATACTGTCCCCATCAATCTCGTTCGATCGCGCCTATCGCCCTGCTGGAGGACGGCGCCGTGAGCCACTCTTCAACGGTTCCCCTAGTGGAGCGGCAACCGGCTTGAGCAACCGCTCCCGATAGCGCTCTTGTTCCAATATGTAGTGCTCGACGAGCCTGTCTGGATCGTTGTCAAATTCCGCGGATATCTTTTTTCGCACGTCGCGAACGGCTTGAATGCCTTTATCGTCGTTCTTCATCGTCGTCTCCCAGTAGCTCTTTTCGATGTAGATCCGTTTGGTCATGCCCGAGGGTTCATCCAGTTCCGCCCTAGGTGCATCCTAGCAGAGGGCGACTCCCACTATGCTGTCGTCCTTACGGCCCAGATTTGGCCGCGTCAACAGCAGATCGAAGGCTCGCGCGCCGATATCGATGTTATCTGTGCTCGAACTTCGCTTTCGCTCGAGGGCCGTTCTCGATGAAGTTCGTGACCCCGATGCGCATGTCGGCGAGACCGCACACCTCGCCGAAACATTTCGCTTCATAGCGAAGAGACTCCGCGAGAGGGAGGCGAGCGCCTTCCAGAATCGCCTTTTGCAGAATGGCATCCACGGCACGGGACCGATGCCCGATGTCGACGTCGGGAAAGCTCGGAGGGATCTCGATCGGTTCCCGTGGAATCTTCGGGAGCACGACTTTGCCGGAAGCGACGTCGCGGGCGAGAGCGACCGCCGCCTCGACGAGGTCCCCATCGACCTCATCGCGTATCAGGCCCATCTCGAGCGCCTCCGCGCTCGAGATGGGCCGTCCCGTCCGAAGCAGGGACCAGGCCTTTTCGATTCCCACCAGCCGCGGCATGCGCTGGGTGGCGCCCGCACCGGGAATGATTCCGAGATTCGGCTCGGGCTGCGCCGCCAATACGACGAGACCCTTCCGGGCGAGCCGTGCATGACATGCCATCCCCAGCTCGTTCCCTCCGCCGAACGCGAGACCGTTGTAGGCGCAGATGACCGGCTTGGGGAAATCCTCGATCTGGATCAGAACTTCGTGCGAGCCAAGCGACATGCGCTCCCCTTCCTCTTCGGAAGTGATTGCGGCGAGCATCGAGACGTCGGCGCCCGAAACGAATGCCTTCTGACCGAACCCGGTCAGAACCACCCCCTCAATGACATCGTCGGATGCAATGTCACGAAGGTGGTCCGACAATTGCCCGAAAACGTCATCGTTCAGCGCGTTCAGAACCTGGGGACGGCGGATGGTCAGAACCGCGACGCCCTTCGTGTCGCGGCGCAGCACGCAGGGAATCTTCCACGGCTCGCCGGACGCTGCCTGCGCCACCAGGGCGCTCCCGACGGGAAAGCTTTCGCTGACCCCGTGATAGGCGCGCACTTTCCCGAGCGACTCCTCGACCCCGAGGGCGTTCATGAAAGCAAAGGGCGGACGCACGGCGAGAGCCAGAGACACCCCCATCTCGAGGTCCGAGATGTTCGTGATCCCGCTCGAGAGAACCTCGCACACGAGTCCGAAGTAGGCGCCGAGCATGCGCTCTTCGATCGGCTTTGCCCGCTCGGCCGGTATCTCGACCCGCTCGCCTCGCGTCGGCACCTCCCATGGTTCTCCTGAGGCGATCTGACGTCTCATCAGTTCCGGCGTGCGGAACCAGGGGTGAACGCGCTCGTGCATCTCGTCGAGCCCGTGCGCCGTAATGGGATTGCCTCCCGTGAGGTTCATTGCCGTGAATGGCCCGACGCCGAGGCCGAGTACCCGTCGGGCGATCTCGTCGACTTCCCGGGTCGAGCCGAGCCCGTCCTCGACGGCGTACGCCGCCGCCTGAAACAGGCCTTCGAAGATCGGATCGATGGCATAACCGTAGCGGCTCCCGATCCTCAGGGGGACTTTGCCGACCTGCTCGTAGAACGACAGAAGCCACTGGGTCACGCGCTCCTCGGTGGCCTCACCGGGAACCACCTCCACGATGGGATTGCGCTCGGCGGGGAAGAAATAATGCGTGACGACACCTCGCGCTGGAGCTCGAAGGTCCGCAAAGATTCTCTCGGGCTCGAGGTGGGAGGAGTTCGATGCCAGAATCGTTTCCGGCCCGACCAGCTCCTCGAGTCGTGAGAATAGCCTTCGCTTGAGCGTGAGATCCTCGGTCGCCGCCTCGACGACCAACTCCGCGTCCCGGAGCGCTTCGTAGTCTTTGGTGAACAGTACGTTCGCCTTCATCGCCGAGCCCTGCTCGGGCGAGAACGCTCCGGTCTCGATCCCCCTGTCGACTTTGCGGTCCAGCTTCTTTCGGCCGGCGTCGAGCGCCTTGTCGTAGATGTCGACCACGACGACGCGAGCACCGTGAGGTTCGAGCACCTTCGTCATGTGCAGGGCGATGTCCGGCCCGATCTGCCCCGAGCCGACGACGCCGACTTTGGTGAGCGAGCGGTTCAAAAGCCGGTAAGCCAAGGGCTGTCTCCTTTCAGTGCTCAATGCCGTGGCGGGACCCGTGATCGACCGGCCGCCACGGCTCAGCCTTTGCGGCGCTTCGCGCCGATCTCGCGGCAGAGGTCTTGGTTACCGCTCGGCAGGCTGGACTGTACTTCTTCATCAGCCTTTCAGTGCTCAATGCCGTGGCGGGACCCGCGCTCGATCGGCCGCCACGGCTCAGCCTTTGCGGCGCTTCGCGCCGATCTCGCGGCAGAGGTCTTGGTTACCGCTCGGCAGGCTGGACTGTACTTCTTCATCAGCCTTTCAGTGCTCAATGCCGTGGCGGGACCCGAGATCGAACGGCCGC
>DASPGQ010000441.1 GCA_035620555.1 Vicinamibacteria bacterium | reverse complement strand
GCCGACGGAGAAATCGAGCGGTGGCGAGAATCCTCGTAGATACGAGCGCGGTCTATGCTCTCGTCGATCGCAGCGACCGATGGCACTCGACGGCGAAGGCCGCGCTCGAGAGTCTGAGATCGGCGCGTTCGGAACCCCTGCTCACGAATTTCATCCTGGCCGAGTGTCACGCCCTCCTGCTAGCACGGCTCGGCGCTCCACTCGCCAGAAATTGGCTACTGGGCAACGTGTGGGCCGTTCAGCGCGTGACGGCCGACGACGAGGGCGAGGCGATATCGATCGTCTCGCAGTATTCCGACAAGACGTTCTCTTACGCCGATGCAACCAGCTTCGCCGTCATGGAACGCCTCCGGATCCGGAGAGCTTTCGCATTCGATCCCCACTTTCGCCAGTACGGCTTCCAGGTCGTCGGACTTCCGGCCTGAGCGCACCATCGAGACCGCAGGGGATGATAGCTCGCGTCTGTCGACGCCGCGCTCACATCCTCGGGAACGTGTTCCGATGAGGTCTTCATGGTGTTGCACAGCTAGAACCGAAACCTGAGCTCACCAACGACGAGTCTCTTGATGATGTCGCCGAACACGTGCTGTTGCACCTCGGCGTTCGTGAGATTCGTCACCTTGATCGACGTCGTTACCTTCCCTTCCTCCCAGCGTATTCCGAAGCCTGCGTTGACGATCGTGTAAGGGTCGGTCGGACCATGAAAGCGGGCGTCGAGAACATCCTGCCAGAAGGCACGGCTGACGTAATTCGCCGAGATGTCCCCGAAGTATCGACCGTAGCTGAAACCGATTCCCGCATTAGCGCGATGGGTCGGGGGAAGATTCAGCTCGGTCAGGTCGAAGCCGAAAGGTTCCGGCTCATCTTGCCAGGAGTAGTTCACATAGGAATCGATATAACGGCCAATGCCAGTCTGAAATCCCAGCTCGTACCCTCGATCGCGCACCCGGTCCAGGTTTTGGTATACGAGCCTAGCCGGGAGCCCTCGCCCCTCGGCAGTCAAATCGTCGAGCACGCCGGGATCGAGTGGCCATCCCGGCGGTGGGTTGTCCGAATCATAGTCGGTCTGAACGAACTGAACGAGATCTCGGATCTCGTTCAGGTAAACGGCCCCGCTGAGGATGGTTCGGTTGCCGAAAAATCCCGTATACCCGATCTCATAGGCGGTCAACGATTCTTCCCGGAGCCGTTCATTTCCGAGGGCGTCGACCGGGAACGCGAACGACTGCCCCGAGAAGCTGGAATCGACCGTCCCCAGATCGTAGGCACTCAAGAAGCGCACCTCGAGAAAGTTGTTCACGATCGACGGGGCTCGAAACGCACGGTTGAAGGACAGACGAAACGTATGGGCCCGCGCCGGTTTTATCAGCAGGCTGGTCCGCGGTGAAAATACCGCGTGATCCAGGACGTCGAACTTGTCGACTCGAGCGCCGAGCATCCAGCGGACGTGGTTGGAAAGGAAGATCTCATCCTGGAGGTACAGACCTCCCTCATCGCGTTGGTCCCTCCGAGGCGCGAACGAAAGATTGAATCCGTTGTGACGGAGATTCCCCCCGTAGGAGAACAAATGCTTGTTCCCCAGAAGATGCAGGTTCCCGAATTCGATATCGTAGGTCCGACTCGTGAAGACGAAGTCGATGGGACTGCCGTCGAGATCCGCGACCAGTAGAGAAAGAGCCTCGCCGTCGACGGCGTTGGCAAAAATGTTGAGTCTGAAGTTCCCGCGGCGGTAG
Organism: Vicinamibacteria bacterium; assembly: GCA_035620555.1. NCBI lineage: Bacteria > Pseudomonadati > Acidobacteriota > Vicinamibacteria > Vicinamibacteria bacterium. Next base: position 5,273 of record DASPGQ010000441.1, on the reverse strand, counting down.
TGCATCTTCCCGTAAGCGAGAGTCGTTCCGGGGCGGATCTGGAAAGGGCCTATCCCGGTGTGGGTAGCACCATCCGTTGCCGAGATGCCTGCCGCGAAGATGAGATCATGGTTCCAATTCGGATCCGGGTTGTCGCCCGACAGATCGAAATCGATTCGAAAGTCCGCCTTGGGTTGCTCGGTCCCGAAATTGGAGTACGTGGGATAGGGTGTTTGAAAGTCATTGGCTATGGTGCCGGTCGGTCGCGGAAGGGCCTGCTGAGCAAATGTTCCCGCGGAGATCTTGAAAGCAACACTGTCGTTCAAGACCTGCGCGTGCGTGGCGTTCAGCGAAAAGAGAAGCCCGCTTTCCGACTCGTCTTCAGAGACCTTACGGTCGAACCCGCCGAAGCCGATGGTCACATTCGTGCCTTCCATCTCCCTCGGAGCCTTACTGATGACGTTGACCACTCCGGTCATGGCGTTCGCGCCCCATACCGCGGAAGCGGGACCGCGAAGCACCTCGACGCGACGGATCTCGTCCGGGTTGACGGAGAGAAGGTCCCAGATGACGAATCCGAAGAAGTCCTGGTAGATCGTTCGCCCGTCGAGAAGAGCGAGCTGCGACGTGACCAGAGTCGAAGCCGCGGCGCGGCTCCTCAAGTTCACGTCCCGGGCAGACATCTGGATGACATTCAGACCCGGAACGACCCGCAGAAGGTCACCGTAGTTCTGAGCCGACGAGCGCTCGATGTCTCGTGAGGAAACGACGCTCACCGCGGCCGGGGCGTTCACGAGTGTCTCCTGGAGCTTGGACACGCTCACTACGACGACCTCTTCGTAAGAAGCCTCCTTTTCCTCCTCTTCCTGGGAGGTGGTCTGGCCTGCAATCGCCGTGAGCAAAGTGCCAGGAACCAGGACGAGAGAAAAGACCGCGCGCGTCAGCATGGGCTTGGCCTCGACGGCGAAGCCTTGGCCGAACGTGTCCGTACCACGGTTCGATTCTCACCGCGCAAACCGTGGCCGAAACCCCGATGTGCTTCGCCCCTCGCCAACCTAATACCATACCCACGCGCACGGGAGTCAATGCCTTTGACAGATCGCCGAGGCACAACTATTCTCCCGCGGGGTCCTGGAACCTTATGGGTACCGGCGACGAGCTCGAGGTTGGCGCTGTCCTCGGTGAGAAGTATCTCATCGAGGGTTTCATCGGACGCGGTGGCATGGGCTCGGTCTATCGTGCGCGGCACATCTCACTGGACTCACCGCGGGCGATCAAGATTCTCCGACGCGAGCTCGCCCGGGATCCGGGGTTCGTGGAGCGTTTCCGTATCGAAGCGCTGGTCGCGGAAGAAGTGCGTCATCCGAACATCGTTGCGCTCTACGACTATTCACCCGTCTCCGAAGGACGCTCCTATATCGTCTGGGAATACGTAGAGGGGCAGACGATCGGGGCACTGCTCTCCCGGGGTGTAATCTTCGATCCTGCCGAAGTGGTCGAGATCGTCTCGCAAGTCGCGGACGGACTGACCCTGGCCCACCGAAAAGGAATCCATCACCGGGACATTTCGCCCGACAACATCATGTTGAGCACCGACGTTCGCGGGAGGCGAATCGCCAAGCTCCTCGATTTCGGGCTTGCCAAGGGCAGCGGTGTTCCCGGAGCTCCGACTACGGATATCGGGACCTTTATCGGCAAAATCGGCTACGCGTCCCCTGAGCAGATGGGTCTGCTCGCGGAACCCACGCTCGTCGACGAGCGCACCGACGTCTTCTCCCTGGCCGCCGTGACCTACGCGATGCTGACCGGAGCAGCGCCATTTCGAACAACCAGCCTTCAAAGCTTTCTTCGCGATCTGATCATCGCACCCGAACAGGAGGTTCGCGAAAAGTTTCTCCCGCGGCTGACGGAACCGTGGCGTCCCGCGCTCATTCGCGCTCTCGCGCGAGACCGAAACCAACGGACCCCGAACGTGAAAGAGTTCATCGGAGGTATCAACATCGCCGCGCGCGCTACGAGAACGTTCGACCCTCCTCGCGCCCGGTCGGGGTCGAAAACGCTCCTGACTGCCGGAGCGGCGGGCGTGCTCGGCCTCGCTCTGTATTTGATTCTGAGCCTCGGGCCAGGCTCGCTGAACTTTCCTTCGCCTCCGGAGCCGCCGTCACCTACCCGCGTCGTGGACTCCGGGCAGGCGCGCGCGGCCGAGTCCTTGCGCGGTTTGAACGTCGAGGAGGAGCTTGCGTCTTCGGACGGTGCCGAGAGCGGGCAACTTTCTGAACCGATCGAGGAGCCGGGTGCGATCGACCGATTCGATGCGAGAACGTCGACGGACTCGGGAGCTCGCGAAGGATCGACCGCGACCGATGCGGAGGCGTTGAAACCAGGCGATACAGGTTCTGCGAACCCCTCCGCGAACGCGCAGCCGAATACGGGACCCGGGGTGATGGAAACGAGTGCTCCTGTGCCCCTGACTCGTACGCCGGACGAGACTGACGGGCTCGCCGGTCAAAGTGCGTCGTCGGAGCCTGCCGGCGCCAGCGAGCACGCGCAGACTCTAGACGCGCCTCGATCTTCATCCCCTCTCCAGCTGGCCGCGATGCCTCGGCCGCTGAAGAAGGTAGATCCCGAGTACCCCGAGCAAGCGTCGCGCCTGGGGATCCAGGGGGACGTCATCCTGCGTGCCATCATCGACGCAAGAGGCAACGTCATCGATCTTCGTATAATCCAATCGGTCCCTACTCGGTACGATCAGGTGCGGCGACTCCTCGATGAGGCCGCGGTCGAAGCGGCTCGTCAATGGCAATTCGAGCCGACCTTGCGGGACGGGTTGCCCGTTCCCGTCGAGGTCGAGCTTGTCGTTCAGTTCAGAATGGAGCCGTATTAGCAGGCTGCCGAGAAAGCGTAAACAGCCCGCGAGACGCCTACAGCGTTCGATAATCGAAGGCCGTTCGGTTCTCGAAACACTTTCTTTCTAGTACTCAATGCCGTGGCGGGACCCGTGACCGACCGGCCGCCACGGCTCGGCCCGTGCGGCGCTGCGCGCCGTTCTCGCGGCAGAAGTCTTGGCCACCGCTCGGCAGGCTGGGCTGTACTTATTCATCAGCGTGCAAATGCATGGGCCCGGTATTCGCGTCAATTTTGCTTGGCATCGTCCTTGCTGATGGATCCATCGAGGCGGTTGCTCGAGAGAGTACCGGAGAGCCCATCCAGAAGGAGGTAGAACATGAGGCCGCAAAAGAAACGCGTTCTGTTCGCGTGTTTCGTCTTCTGGCTAGGAGCGTGGCCCGCCGATTCTGGGACGAAACGGAACTCGGCACGGAGGTTCCCGAAGAGTCGATCGGGTACCGGATACCTTGAACAGATCGTCATCACTGACGCCCTCGAGGCGGCCAGAGCGATGGCGCTCCCGTCTTCCGCCTCGGCCAGGTGATTCCCTTCTGTCGAGGTGGCCGGTGGACAATTCCGGCTCACGACCTGACAATGACCAAACTGGAGACGCGGCGAGGCATGGTCGACGAGCTTTCCGACGAAACGATCCTCGATCCGACGGCTCCCCTCAGCGCCGACGTTGCCCGCTCGTCGGCCGAGAGAATGGTCGCACTCTATGGAATCGGCAAGCTCTTGCTCGAGCAACGTGACGCCATTCGAGTGATTCACACCATCCATCGTGCCCTCGTCGCCCAGCTCGCGCCCGATCACGCGTGTGTTCTGACGGTCGACTCCAATGGAGCTCACCGCCCCGTCGCGGCACATCAGGTGAGCCTGGACGGGCCCGAGCGACTGTGGCCCATCAGTCGAACCGCGCTTCGAAGAGCTCGAGAAACGGGGATGGCTCTGCTCGCCACCGACGTCCTTCAGGATCCTCAGTTCGACGGCTCGGGGAGTGTACAGAGGTTCAATATCCGATCCGTTCTCTGTGTCCCGCTCGGTAGGGAACCCGTACGTGGCCTGATCTATCTCGATCGACGCCGAGAAATGCCACCGTTCGACCGAGCGGACCTGCAGTTTCTGACCGCGGCCGCCGGCTACGCTTCGACGCTCCTCGACCGGATCGAAGACCACGAACGAGAATCGGCGTCGCTGAAGAACCAGGCCGAAGCGCTCGCGCTTCTGCAGGAGGAGCTCCTGCGCCATCGGCTGGTAGGAAAGGCGCCCACCCTGCTGAAGGCGTATGACGAGGTGCGGCGGCTGGCCAGCGCGGGCGCTCGGGTGCTTCTTCGAGGCGAGACCGGTACCGGCAAGGAGCTCTTTGCTCGCGCTTACGCCGCGAACACCGGACGGCAGAGCAAACCGTACATCCCCGTCCCCATTCCCGCGCTCGCTCCGAACCTCATCGAGTCCGAGCTCTTCGGACACCTGAAGGGCGCGTTCACCGAGGCGAGCCGCGACAAGAAAGGCTATTTCGAAGTGGCCAACGGCGGCGTGCTGTTTCTCGACGAGATCGGCGACATCGACCCGGCGCTCCAGGTCAAACTGCTTCGTTTTCTGGATTCGGGCGAAATCTACCCGGTCGGCGACACGAGGCCCAAGTTTCTCGACGTGCTGGTCGTATCGGCGACGAACCGCCCGCTCGAGAGGCTCGTCGAGCAGGGCCGCTTTCGCTCCGACCTGCTGGCGCGGCTCGGCCACACGATTACGATCCCGCCCCTCCGCGAACGGCCCGAAGATATCCCCCTTCTCGTGGAGCATTTCGCTCGGAAGTTCGGGAGGGGCTCGAATCGGAGGCACTTCGCTCCGGAGACCATGGAGCTTTTTGGTCGCTACCCCTGGGAGTTCAACGTTCGCCAGCTCCAGCAGGTTGTGGAACGCTCAACCTGTCTGGTGGACCACGACGTGATCGTTCCCGCAGATCTCCCGGACTTCTTGCGAACGAGAGGAACGCTTTCTTCACCGCGCGGAAGCGGCACTCCGGCATCTCTGAAGCGGGTCGTCGAGGACGCCGAGAGAAGACATATCCTCGAAACCCTCGAGTTCGCGAAAGGCAACCGTCGCAAGGCCATCGAGCTTCTCGGCGTGTCTCCCGAGACGTTCTACAAGCGGCTCCAGGACATGGGACTCCACAAGAAATCTGAACGGTGACGCCAACTCCTACAAGGCGTGGGAGCTTCTCTCCCACTCCCGCGTCTTTCGCTCCGTTATTCGAATCCCTCCACGTAACTCAACGCGATGCGCAGCTCACGGTGTTCTGCGTCGGGTCGTAGATCAACGAGGTGTGGGTTGCCGACTCTACGCAGAACGTGAAGCTCGCCGGGGCTTTTACGCGACCCGAAGTGGTAATGGTGACCATGCCGTTC
>DASPGQ010000440.1 GCA_035620555.1 Vicinamibacteria bacterium | reverse complement strand
CACGAGCCTTCGTTGATCATGCGACCGAGTAGCACACCGAACTGTTCGGGTCGGTCGGTGAACTCCAGAAACGGGCTCTTCCCGGCATCCTTCTGGAGCGTGATGCCGTTCGTGTAGACCTCATAGTCGAGGATTCGGGACAGGCGGATCGTCTTGTTACTCGTTTCGCCGATGAAGATGATACGTTTGTTTGTGAGATAGACGGTGCCGGAGTCGATGTGTGCCATCACGTCCTCGGAGACCGGCTGGACGCCGATACTCCCGACGCGCCAATAAACGCCCTTCATGATCCGCAGTCGTGCAGTGGGGCCGCTGTAGCCGATTCGCTTCGTGACTCGCCTCGTCTCATACCACTCGACTTCTCGAACCGCGTAGCACGCTTCCTTCTTCTGGATGTTGATCGGAACATCGATCTCCGTTAGCTGGCCGTGTTCGAGTTGCCAGTTTTCTCTGAACCTCGCGAACGTCTCACCGGAATCGCCGCTCCAGTTGATCTTTACGTCGAGGCTTTCGCACATGGCGTGTAGCTCGCGCTCTTCCTCGGGGGAGACTTTCTTGTCTTCGATAATCTCGGCAACGAAGTCTTCCACGCGCTTGCCGGTCCTGGCGTCGTAAACGCGCTTGGCTTGCTCTTCTGGAATCCGAAGATCCGTCTTCAGCTTGCTGAGAGCCACGCGGCCCTCTGCCGTGAGCCTGCCGTCCGCGATGAGCTGATCGACTTGTCGTCCGTACATCTCCAGGATCGGATCCCAGTACGCTCTTTGGATCAGGGCTTCATCGAGTAGCAGGAGTCTTTGAAGCGCTCGGAGCGTGTCTAGCTCGTCCTCGGTGACCACGCGGTCGCGAAAGGCGAAGGCAACGTAGGCTTCGTACAATTCTGAGCGACGCTCGGGGCTGATTTTTTTAAGACGGACCCCGTGCTTCTGGCAAGCGGCGTCGATCTCAATACGTGTCACTCTCTGCACTGAGGTCGCTCGCGCGAAGACGTTGTTTATCTCGACAAGCGCCCCCTCTTTGTTGCCTGTGATGCGACGCAGCAAGCTGCGCGAGGGCGGGCTTTTCGGAACGAACGGCGCGGCCATTTTAGCTGGTCATAAGCCGGGGCCTTGTCACCATTGGACCGCTTCGATCTGAACAGAAAGCCTTCATCGTTGCAAGCCGCCAGGGAAAAGGACTCAGCCGTCCCGGAATCCAGGTGTTTAAGACCTTCCTTCCTCTAGGCCGAACCGCCAGGTACGAAACGTTTTGAAGGCGGGCGCCATAAAGGGTGAACTCAGCCAGAGAAGCTTGTACGGTTCGAAGAAAGGGTGTATCTCATGTGGCGTCCATACGTTTACGCTCTGGTTCTTTGTTTTGTCGTAGGCTGCGGCGACGGAGGAATAGGGCCCACTACGACGACGTCGGTCTCGGTGACGTTTCCAGCGGGTGGAACGATCTTCATCGGTGATAGCGTCCAGTTCGAGGCGCGCGAAACGTTGAGCGACGGCACGACGCGCGTCGTAACCAATGAGGCGACCTGGGGGTCGGATGCTCCAGCGGTCGCGACCGTCTCTTCGACGGGACTCGTCACCGCGGTCGCACCAGGAGAGGCAACCATCTTCGCCGACGTCAATCCCCGCGGATCCTTGCTGATTCGGGTGTTTCCGAACTTCGGCGGCTCGTGGATGGGCAGCGAGGTCATCGCGGGCTGTGAAGATTCGGGAGCGTTGGAAGGGGTCTGTCGCGACCGGAGTTTGGCAGTCGGAGAAGTGTTCCTTCATCGATCGATGTTCAGCCAAACCCAAGCTTCGGTGAACGCGGTAATCGATGGGGGAGAGGGCAACACAGCGACGGCGACGGGGAACGTTACCGTTGGTGGTGAGCTCCAATTGCCCTCGACTCCATTCCTTCCGGGCGACCCCACGGTGAGCTCGCAATTACAGAATTGGAGATCGAGGGCCGATGTTCCATCACAGATGACGGGGACTTGGGAGTTGTTTCTTACGGCTCCCGGGGTCCAGGGATCCGTTACATTGATGATTCGACTCCAAGACGTCATCAAGACGAGTGCCACTTCAACCTCGCTAACGAATAGAACGCTTCGAGACGCGCTCCGGAAAATTTCGCTACACCTCGAATCGCTTCGCTGAGGGGCGGCAAGACACCCTGACACACACGACGGCGGGAGGATGACCCGCTTCGCCGCGGCGGTCAGTTCGTCGGGCCGGCAGCCACGACGGGTAGGCCCGTTTCGGTAGCGAAGAGCTCGCGCAGGAGCTCGCGCCAGCGCGCGTACACCGTGTCTGCCGAGCCGGTGAGCCGCAACACCTTGCCTTCGACCTCGATGAGGAGAGGGGCCATGTCAGACGCGAGCGAGGCACCGAGCTCGCGTAGAACCGCGAGGTGATCGATTCGCTTGGACTCCTCTTGCCGTTCCCAGGAGTTCGCGGCTCCCCCTCCGGGGAAGAGCTGGGAGGTGCCGCATTCGGGGCCCACCCCGACCCCCGGCGTGTTTCCATCGGTCGGGAAGGGAACCAGCGAGCTTCCCGCGCCGTTCCCCATCGCTCCACTCCCACCTCGGTAACTACGTCGGGCACTCGATCGCTTCATGGCTTCCCGCCGCCAGTAGTCCTGCGAGCGCCAGCTGCCGTATGCCTCCTGCATCTGACTGTAGAAATTCGCGTAGTAGGAATCCAGGGTGTCGATCAACATACGGTCCCGGAGGCGGAGGCGCTCGATGCGCGCCATCATGGGATCACCCTGGGCCGGCAATCGCGCGACGGAGTAACGGTCTCTCGCGGATACGAGGTAGTTGGTGAACGGGGCGGGCGCAAGATCGGCGGCGAACCTCAGCAGAGTTATTTCGCGAATGCGGGTGACGTCTTTCTGGTCTATTTTCCTGCGCCGGGCGATGAGGTCATTCGCGATTCGGTTGTAGAGCTCTTGAAAGGGGTCGTCCGCGATATGCCGGACGTTATAAACGCTTGCGTCCGCTTTCGACTTGTATTGCTTGTCGAGCCAGACCATCCCGCGAGAGTCGATGACGCGGATGTCGACTTCGAGCTCGGCACCCGTGGAGGACGAGATGGCACCCGAGATCGTAAGATCATCGATGCTTGCGGCCGGCCCGACACGCACCGCCCCCCAGAATCCGGTTTTCTGCAAAGTGCGCGCGAGGTGGATGGGAATATAGAGGGCCTCGGCTTTTCGGACCTCGGGGGAGATTCCAGCTTTCCTGAGCTTGCGAAGGGCTCTTTCATCGGAAAGCCCGGGCTCGAAGGCCAGAACGTCGACGTCGAGGAGGTTCGCCTCGGGAATATTATCCGATGTCTGGACTAGCTCGACCTTATTCTCCGCCCGCGCGGGCGTAGCCACCACGAAGAAGGCGGGCAGAAGCCCAGCCGAGACGAATTGCCGGGTCCACATCTTTTGTCTCTCGCGCGAGCTCATCGCCCCCGAAGCCTCAGGGACGACTTCGATTGTAGTGCAAGTCTCGAGCCAGAAGCGAGCGCGCCACCTCTCGCGTCGGCAAACACCCGTCGCGGAACAAGAAGCAGCGAGCTCGGCGAGACCCGGGAAGTCTGGCGAAGTGTTACCTCTCGAGGTCGATTGACCAAGAGATGTGACAGGGAATGGGCGTGACGGCGGCGCGGGTCAAGAACGTCGCAAAGTCCCCACCTTATCGAGATCGAGCGTGATGTGAAGCCGGCACTCTCAGCGCGCCGCGAACGCTCCGATACCGGTTACGCTACGACTGTGCTAGCCTGCTGCACTTCACGCCGTGCCAGGAGCTGTGATGACGCACCCGTCCGAGGGCGCCCGGAAAGAAGAGGACCGCTCCGTAGATGGTGTTTCAGCCGTCGACGCGATGAACGAGCAGCTCGAGGCGCTCCTTTCCGGCGGGGACCCTCGAGGAATGCTCGAGCTGAGCGAACGGGCGACGGCGATGGCACGGCGTCTCGACTACATCAAGGGCGAGGCTTATAGCCGTCTTTTCATGGGCTACGCGTTCTGGTTCCTGGCGGAGCACCGGAAGGGACTCGAGCAGGCCAGCGTCGCCCGCGCGTTGTTCGAGAAGCTCGACGACCAGGCCGGCCGCAACAAGGCGCTGCTGTGCCTCCACACGGTTCAGCAGGGGATGGGGACGTATGACGAGGCGCTGTCGAACGTCCTGGAGTGCCTGAAGTTCTTTCGCAACGAGGGGCTTCGATTCTGGGAGGGGCTCTCCCTCTTGAGTCTCAGCAACTTCTACGAGCAGCTCGGAAGCTTCAAGAAGGCCCAGGAGCTCTACGAGCAAACGAAGGTGATGGGGCGCGAAGTCGGTAAAGACTGGATGGTGGCGAGAGCGCTCGTCGGTCAGGGCACGATCCACCGCCGCCTCGGGGCTCACGACGAGGCGCTCGAATGCTATCTCGACAGCTTGCCGCTCTTCCGGAGCTCCGCGAACCCCATGGGCGAAGCAAGAGCGCTGAACGACCTGGGCTTGATCTACCAACAGAAAGGGGAACACGACCAGGCCCTCGATTACCACCGGCGCAGCCTCGCGATCCGCGAACAGATCGGCCAAAGGCAAGCGCAGTGCACCAGTCTCATCAATATGGGGTGGCTCCTAATCGACCGAAAGCAGAGCTCCGAAGCGCTGGACGTCCTGGGACGGGCCCTGGCCACGGCGATAGAAATCCAGTCGAAGCCGAGAATCTATCAAGCGCACGAAGCACTCTCGGCCGCCTACGAGCTGCAAGGAGATTTCGTTGCGGCGTTGAAGCACCATCGCGAGTTCCAGAAGATCAAAGAGGACGTGTTCAATCGCGATGCGAATGCACGAATCAGCAGCCTCCAGACCGATTTCGAGGTCGAGCGGGCAGAGAAAGAGGCCGAGATCGCGAGGTTGAGAAACGTCGAGCTCAAGGAGACCAACGAGCGGCTGGAAAGGCTGCTTCACGAGCTGCGAGCCGCGCAAACGCAGTTACTCCATTCCGAGAAAATGGCGGCTCTTGGCAGGCTGGTAGCGGGCCTCTCTCATGAGCTGAACAGCCCCCTCGGCGCCATCGCCGCGGCCAACGACGTACGCGTCCGCTGTCTCGGGACTCTCGACACCGTGCTGAAGGAACGGGAGAGCTTCGAAAAAGTCGTCCTGGACGAGAGGTTCCAGAAGGCCTGGCGCATCTTGAACGACGACACCCAGGTCATTGCGGCCGCGAGCGGCCGGCTGAAAAAGATCGTCGAGAGTCTCAAGACCTTCGCGCGGCTTGACCAGGCTCAATTCCAAATGGCCGATTTGCGCGCGGGGCTCGAAAGCGTGCTCGAGCTGCTGCCGCAGAACCTCACCGAGCGCATCACGGTAATCCGGGAATTCCAGGAAGTGCCGGAGATTCCTTGCTACCCAGGTGAGATGAATCAGGTGTTCATGTCCCTGATTCAAAACGCCGTGGATGCGATCGAAAACAGGGGAGCGATTCGGTTCCAGATCGCGGCCGAAGGCCGTTGGCTCCGGATTCGGATCATCGATACCGGAAAAGGCATTCCCGCCGCCAGACTGAAACGACTCTTCGAGTTCGACTTCACCCAGGAAGGAAGCCGAGTCCGGATGAGCACGGGCCTCGCGACGGCACACGCCGTCGTCGCCAAGCACCAAGGTCGGATCGGCGTTGAGAGCGAGGTGGGGAAGGGAACGACCTTTACGATCGAGCTTCCGATTGAGTGGGTGCCGGAGGAGCAAGGCTCAAGTGGTGGACAGTCGGAGAGCGGCGATACGAGATCTCGAACCTGAGAATCCGACTACTGTGTTGGCGTCGATACCGCGCCCCACAGCATGAAAAAGAAGCAGATCACCTCGCCCACGAAGAATACGACGTCCTGCCAGCTCGTCTCCATAAAAACCTCTCCGGCTGCTCGAATCGTCTTGCCTCCTTCGACCGAGGCGACGGGTTCCGGGATGGATCTTGGATCACTCCACGACGTCGCCTTCGCTTGGCGCGCAGCGAGCGCGAGCTACCTTTGTTCTTCTTCTCTTGTAGGCTTATTGTAGCGCAGACCGTTACGGTAACACACGGGTCCAGCGCCAGCGTCTGTCCCGGCAAGTTACGGCTGGCGAATACCGATCGTAACGTTCGAATAGATCGCCTGCTCGAGGGATTCCGCCCTTGGCGCCATTCCGAGCTCGACCCAGTGCGGGTTGGGGCGATAAATGGGATCGTAATTTCTGCTGAGGATTTCGACTCCGTCCATCAACACCTGCACCCGCTGGGTGCTGACGATCTCGGGAAACGCACCCCATTCCATACGAAAATGGTAGACCCGCGACGGGTCCCAATCGAAGAAATCGATTCCGGTGTTGGTTTCCTGACCGTTCGAGATGAACCGCAGCCTCATATGCCATCGATCGACGGTTTGGGTATCGTACTTGGCCAGGTGAACGCGGAACGGGTTGGTCGTGTACTCACCTTTGGAAGGGTCCCACATGATCATCAGGTTCCGCTTGTCTGAGTGCGGGTTCGGATTCCTCAGATTCGTCACGTCGAACTCGACGAAGCCGTTGGGCGTCGTCGGAATCACGTAACGAATGTAGGAGAGCGCGTCGGTCGCCATCCAACCATCTCTGCGGAACTCACCGCCTCCAACCTCACCCACCGAAGTTCCGCTGAGCAACGGGTCGGAGACATAGATGAGATTATCCGGCGTCTGGCTGATGAACCCCCCGACGACCTCGAAATTCGCGGGTTGAGAGAAAGGACCCTCCACATTTTCGGCGAAAGCGCGCGCACGCCAGTGATAGAAAGTCTCGATCGACAATGGCGTATTGATCTGCCACGAGGTCGTTCCCCCCCCGCCCTCGGGAATATCTCCGCCGAGTGCTACCATATTCGAGAAGTCGGAGTCGGTCGCGACTTCGAATCGATACCGCAGTCCGATCGGTCCGGTCGCGTTGCCGACACGGAGCGTTGGTTGCGGACTGGCCACTTCGGAACCCGCAACGGGATCGAGGGTCGTCGGGGCGGTAATCGTGAGCGACGGTTCGGTGCTGTCTGGACTACACGCCCAGGAGGCAACCCCGACCGCAGCAAGGAACACAAGCGCTAACTTGAAGTCATTTCGCATGTTTTGCCGGTGAACGTATTGTTTTTGTTGATGAAATTATCTTCGTTGAAATTATCACAAACTTCGAGTTGCGACAAACGTTTTCGACTTCGTGATAAGAGTGATCGGGATCGAGATGCCGCGCACGACCGTTGCCGTCCTTTACGACGTCTGGTGGCCTCATGAGGATCACGGTCTTCCATTCCGCGCCGACGGCTCGGAGCTCGAGCCGCCGGAAGTGCACGAAGAGGTCTTTGGCGCGTTGAAAGCGGTTGGCTATCGGCCGGTTTACGTCGTTCTCGACGGCGCGACCGCGGGACTCACCCGGCTGGCGCGCACCCCCGCCTCGGTGTTCTTCAATCTCACCGAGTCCTACGGGGGCGACGACACCAAGGACCTGCACGTGGCGGCCTATCTGGAGCTTCTCGGAAAACGCTACACCGGCAACGGACCCCGTGCGCTCCACGTGGGGCAGGACAAGGTCCTGGCCAAGAAGCTGCTCCGTTTCCATGACATCGAGACACCCGATTTTGTCGCCGTCGCCCCCGATGCGAGGATCCCGCGAATCGACCTTCCGTTCCCGCTGATCGTGAAGCCGGCCCGGGAGGACGGATCGATCGGAATCGATACCGGATCCGTGGTCCACGAAACGCGAGCCTTACGCACTCGCATACGATACGTCCAACGCGCTTTCGGGACCGCCCTGGTGGAACGCTACGTCCCCGGACGCGACATCTACGTTGGCGTGATCGGTAACGATCCACCCGAGCCGTTGCCTCTCGTCGAAGTCGACCTCTCGCGCCTGCCCCGAGGCGTTCCCCGGATCGCGGGGACGGAGGTGAAATGGTGGAAGGGGACGGAGCTCTACCGCTCGACGCCCGCGGTATTCCCGACCGGCCTCTCCCCGCGGCTGACGCGGCGCATGCAGAACGTGGCGGTCGAAGCCTACGTCGCTCTCGGTCTTCGCGACTACGGGCGGGTCGATCTCAGGCTCGGCGACGACGGTACGATCCATGTCCTCGAGGTGAATCCCAATCCCTGGCTCTCGTCGCAATGCGAGCTCATCATGGCCTGGACGAAGACGGGCCGCAGCTATGAAGATCTGATCGGTCACCTCGTCGAGCTTGCCTTGTCCCGCGGTCGTTGACAATATAGGGATCGCCATGCGAACGATGAATCCCACATTGAACGAGAACGTCTTCGTCAAGCTCGCCCCGGCCCGTACCGCGGTTGGCGGTGCCATGAGCGTCGCTGGAACGGTGAACAAGACGGCCATCTTGCTGATGCTGGCCCTATTGACCGCCGGCTGGACCTGGAACCTGTACACCGCGAGTGGCAACCCCGCGGCCGTGTCTCCGTGGCTCTTCGGGGGACTGATCGGAGGTCTGGTCGCGGCGCTGGTCACGGTATTCAAGCAAGCCTGGGCTCCGGTGACGGCCCCGATCTACGCGCTTCTCGAAGGTCTCGTGCTCGGTGGCATATCGGCCATCTTCGAAGCGAGCTATCCCGGTATCGTCGTCCAAGCCATCGGCCTTACCTTCGGAACGCTTGCCGCTCTCCTGCTTGCCTACAAGGCGGGTCTCATTCGCGTCACCGACACCTTCAGAAAAGGCGTCGTCGCGGCGACCGGTGGAATCTTTCTCTTCTATATGGCTTCCTTCGTGCTGGGGTTCTTCGGGATCAGCCTCCCCCTGATCCACAGCTCCGGGACGTTCGGCATTCTGTTCAGCCTCGCCGTGGTCGGCGTGGCCGCGCTCAATCTCGTTCTCGACTTCGACCTCATCGAGCGGGGCGCCGCTCGCGGCGCGCCGAAATTCATGGAATGGTACGCGGCGTTCGGCGTGATGGTCACTCTGGTATGGCTCTATCTCGAGCTGCTGCGATTGCTGGCCAAGCTCAGGGACCGGCGTTAGGCGAACCTTCGAGTCGTTTACCAGATCCAGACTTTGACTTCTTCGTCCCTGCTCCTTACGTGAACCAGATCGGTTCGCGATACCGAGGACAGGGCGCTCAGGACATGGGAGACTTCGACTTCCCCTCCCTGGCAGCTCTCCACGATCTCGGCCACCATCTTCAGAGGGACACGCACCGAGACTTCCTCGTCACGGGTCGTCACGTCGATGGCGAGCTCGTCGCCGAGCTTTTCGATGAGCACATGATCGCCGTGGTCGTCGACCTCGACGAGCACGGAGTCGGGAGCGTTCTCGAGCTCGTCGATGATCCGGAGGACGAGTTCGGAATACTCCGCGACCTCATCGGGAAGAGTTACGTAGGCGGCCTCCTCGGGGGCGAAGCTCAGGGCGGCGCGGGCGACGAATAGAGGCACGGGGACGATCAGGCGTGGTCCGTCCGACGGCTTGACGTCGACCACGAGGCAGCTCGAGCTCGCGAGGGACCCGACGATGAGGACAGGCACGGACAACAACACGAGGGCGGCGGTCTTGAGCATCGGTTGCTAGTCCCGTTCGTCGATCCACACGCGGACTTTCGTGCCGCCATCGTCGACCCGAACGACATCGCCCCGCAGCGATCTCAGCTCGTCAATCGCGCCTCGAACGTTGAGCTCGTCTCCTTCTCCCGACAGGAGGCTGTCCACCACCGACACCGGTACATCGACGTGAACTTCGCCGCCGTCCTTGCGATCGGTGAGGTCGATGCGAACCTTGTCGCCCTCGCGGCGTATGGCTACGTTCCCGTCTCGACCCTCGACAGACACGAGCTCGGCATCGCCAGCATCCTTCAGCTCCCTCCAGGCGCGTCTCAAATCGGCGATATCGATATCGCAATCGTGAGCGTGAATTCGTCCTCGAGAGACGACCTCCGATGGAGCCGCATCGAGCGCCAGCGCAACCACGGATAGCGGCAGGTTGACCTTGACTCGCGTGTCCGCCGCGGTGCCTTCGTCCACCTCGACATGGATCCAGGGTGTCTGAGCCAAAACGGGGCTGGCAGTCAGCGTAGCCACGGCGACGCCAGCGAGGGCAAGAGCGCGGTGCAAGGGCACGATCATCGGTTGATTCCTCCCATCCTATCTATCGCCCATTACGGATAACTCGCACGGTAAGTTCGAAGAAAATGCGAGGCGTCTCCAATAGAGCGGGGCTACCGCCTCGGAATGAGCGTGTTACGATGCCGAAGGAAGATCCGGATGGAACCGAGACGACGTTCGTTGCTTTATCTTCCCGGTTCGTCCCGGCCCATGATCGA
>DASPGQ010000439.1 GCA_035620555.1 Vicinamibacteria bacterium | reverse complement strand
GATCGCGCCCGCGATTGCGCAGTACCGGGCCGCGCTCGCGATCAACCCGGAACAGGCGAGCGCGCTGTACGGCCTCGGCAACATGATGAACATCGAAGGGAACTACGACGAGGCTCTCCGACTCTATCAGCAATCGCTGGCAAACCGTCCCGACCACGTACCCACCCTGGTGAACCATGGAAGCCTGCTGGCTTTTCGCGGCGACTTTCGCGCTGCCGAAGAATCGTTCAGGAAGGCGGCTGAGCTCGAGCCTACGGCCTTTGCGCCTCAGAGGCAGCTCGGCGAGCTCCTTCTCCGGGAAGAACGCTTGGACGAGGCGATCGAGCGGCTTTCGGCGGCGCTCGACATCGAACCGGACCATGGTCCGGTCCACTTGAAGCTTTCGATAGCCTATGCGGCGGCGGGAAGGGTCGAACAAGCCCTCGAGCATGCGCAGAAGGCCCAGGCGTTGGGGGAAACGGTTCCGCCAGATTTCCTTGCACGCCTCCGCCAGGGCGCCGGCCAGTCCTGAGGTCGGAAGATCGAAACGCAAAGGCGTTGGCAGCCAGAACCCAAAGGCACAACGGGACTGTCGTCGGGTCATTGGAGCCGCTGAGGTGCTCGACTGGGTCGTGCGGCTCGAATTCCGTCACCGCCCCAGAGGGCATTCTGTCCGTTGTTGTCATGTAAATCGTCCCCTTGAACGACAGAGTATTGTCGGATAAATTGAACCATGAGTCGCCGACGGAAGGTATCCACAACGGTCGCTCCCGAAAGCCTGGCGTATCTTCACTCTCTCATCAGACAGGGCAGGGCCCGGAACCTGGCCGATGCCGTGGATCTCGCGGTAGCACGAGCCCGACGGGCGGACAATCGCGCGCGCTTGGAGCGGGATACGACCGCGTATTTTGCGCGGTTGTCATCTCGCTCCCAGAAAGAAGAGTCGCGACTGGAAGCCGCCCTCGATCAAAGCTTGGACGACGTTGACTTCGACGGTTAGGACCGTACCTCGGCGCGGAGAGATTTGGACCGCCAACCTGGGTGACCCTCCCCGCCGGCACTGGGTGGTCGTAGTATCCTTGGATCCTCGAAACAGAAGCGAACGAGTTGATTCCGTCCTCGTGGTGCCCTTCGGTCGCTCCGGAATCGAAGGCCCGACGGCGCTAAAGCTGGAGCCCGGCGAGACGGGTTTGCCATCGACTTCGTACCTCAAGGGTCACTTCATCTCCGTGTTGAACAAGTCACGCCTCCTTCAACGTCAGCCGCGGCCACTTTCCCAGACGCGAATGCGGGAAGTAGCTGCAATGATTCGGAGAGCTTTCGATCCCGAAGCGCCTTGGGAACCGGCAGAGAGCTCGAGCGAACGCTAAAACAACTCGAAGATGGGCAAAAACCTAAAGGCGCTATGGCTCGTCTTTGCGTCTCTCTCCTCTTGGCTTGAAGAGCTACTGAGTCCTCAGCTCCACGATGCGCTGGTTCGCTGTCTCACTCGCACGATAAGGGTCGACTTCCTTCGCACGCTGATAAAGCAGAAGAGCTTCACCGAGACGGCCCGCTTCGACGAGGAAATCTCCGAGCGTGATAAGCACGCCCCCGTGGTCGGGCTCCTGGTGTCGAGCCTTCTCGATGAGAGCCCGTCCTTCGTCGATCCGACCCATCCGTCTGAGAACGTTGGCCAAAAGAATCGAGACGTTGACGTTCTGCTTCAGGTTGAGATACTCCTCGAAGACGGATCGGGCTTCTTCGAGCCGGTTCATCTGCGCGTAAATGAGACCCAGCTCTTGAAGGACCTGAAGGTCTTTGGGAGCGCCGCGCCGCGCGCGTTGCGCTTTTTCGAGCGCTTCATCGAACTTCTCGGCCAAGCGTGCTTCTTCGGCTTCCGCAAGGAGAGCCAGAACCGGGCAGCATGTCCTTGGGATCGGGGAGGCTGTCAGGGGCGAGGGAAGGATCGGCAGAGCCTCCCCCACCTAGATAGCCCAACGCCTGCAGCCTTCGAAGTGCGTCCGGATCGACGGGGCGAGCACCCTCGGCGATGCTCGCGGCCGTTGCCATCCCCCCGAGCTTCTGTTTCAACAGCGTTTCCAATCGTTCCAGGGCCTCGTCGGCGTGACTCCTCGCGATATCGTAGCGGTTGTTTTTCTCGCCGGGATCGGATTCTAGATCGTAGTACTCGGGTCTCGGCGCCAGGATGTATTTGGCTCGTTGCGTTCGGAGGCCGTGCAGGGGCGACCACCCGTTGTCGAGGTAGGTTGCCATGGTTTCCATGTAGAGGGCACGGTCCTCTTCTTCGTGGTGGCGAACGAGGCTTCGCCCGTCGAGTGACGAAGCATCGAATTCGACTCCCAGCACGTCGAGCAGAGTCGGAAAAACATCGATGAGGCCCACGGTGTCCTCCATGACCAGGGGACCGCCGATGAGACCGGGGCTCCACCAAATCATCGGCACACGCTGGGTCGCGTCGTAAATGAGTCTCGAATGGGTGGGCTCCCGGTGCTCGCCCAGACTTTCTCCGTGGTCACCCGCGGCGACGATCAGCGCCGGCTCCGCTCGAGCGCGGACGGAGGTGAGGATTCGGTCGATCTCCGAGTCCATGTAGGCGATCTCTCCGTCGTAGGGTGCGCCCGCGAATTGACTGGCAAAGGGCTCCGGGGGCTCGTAGGCCGCATGGGGATCGTAGTAGTGAACCCACAAGAAGAAGGGACCCTGGCGCGTACGGGTGCCCAGCCACGCCAGCGCTCGCTCGGTGACGTCCCTCGCAGAACGCTGGCTGTCCAGCCCGCCGAAGGCTTGGCCCGGGGCGGGCTCGACCTGGTCGTCGTATACCGCAAAACCCTGCCGCAGGCCATATCGGCCGTCGAGCACGAACGCGGAAACGAACGCCGCGGTATCGTAACCTTGGCTCTCGAGGCGTTCCGCAATCGTCGTGAAGGACTCGTCCAAGGAGAACTGCCCGTTGTGATGGACACCGTGCGACGGCGGATCGAGGCCCGTGAGGATGGACGCGTGCGCCGGCAGCGTCATCGGGGCGGGAGATATGGCGCCGGTGAACTTCAAACCTTCCTCGGCTAGCCGGTCGAGGGCCGGTGTCGAAGCGGGTTCCCAGCCATAGGCGCCCAACCGGTCCGCTCGCGTGGTGTCGAGTGTCAGAAGAACGAGGTTGTAGCCCGCCGCCGAGCCGGGAACGAGCGACGGGGGGAGCCCGGGGTTCGATCCACAGCCGGCGAGGAGGCAAAACCCGGCGAGCCCCCTAATTCCGCTCCTCGGCACGCTTGGCTATCTCCCCGGCGTGGCTCGCATCGAGTTTGTTTCGACGAAGGGTTTCCCTTCCCGATAGACAGCGAGACGTCCGCGGATCTCCGT
>DASPGQ010000438.1 GCA_035620555.1 Vicinamibacteria bacterium | reverse complement strand
GCTACGGTGATGGCGGTGTGGCTCAACGATCGTGCCTTCATGCGCTCCTGCCTATCTCAAATGGGTCTCTTTGATATGGTCGGCCGTCCTCAGGGCCTGGGCCGCGATCGTGAGGGCGGGGTTCACGGCGGCCGATGACGGGAAGAAGGACGCGTCGACGACGAATAGATTCTCGACGTCGTGGGACCGGCACCATGGATCCAGAACCGATGTCTTCGAATCGGTGCCGAAAACCGCGGTGCCACACTGATGCGTGGTGTTGAAGTCACCGAGAGGGATCGCCATGACGAACCAGGCACCGACCTTGCGGAGCAACCGCCGGGTGAGGGCGACGAGCTCCCGGTGGGCCTCGACGTTGGACACCTCCCGTTGGAGCCGGATGCGCCCGTCGGTCGTCAGAGTCACGCGATTCTCGGGACTGGGCAGATCCTCGCTCATGGCGAGCCACTCGACTCCGCGCGCGAACCACGC
This sequence comes from Vicinamibacteria bacterium, assembly GCA_035620555.1. Classification (NCBI taxonomy): domain Bacteria; kingdom Pseudomonadati; phylum Acidobacteriota; class Vicinamibacteria; species Vicinamibacteria bacterium. The sequence goes on along the minus strand of DASPGQ010000438.1, from coordinate 2,143 downwards.
GTCGTAGGCCCAGTTGGGCACTTGGCGGGACCCCGGCGGCCCAGCGGCCCTCGCAATGGCCGCGTGGGAGCGTCCCTGCGACTGAAGGTGTCCGAGGGGGTAGTCGGCATCGGGACCGCGTAAGTAGAAATCGTTGATGGCGACGGTTTTTTGAAACCTGGTGTCGTGGCGGGGCGGCATGAAGGCGCCGAGCATGGTGACGACGTGGGACATGTAGTTGCGGCCCACGAGGCCTGACGAGTTCGCCAGCCCGTTGCAATGGACGTCATTACTCGAGCGCAGGAGCAGAGCGGCAGAATTCACCGCGCCACAGGAGACGACGAAGAGCGGCGCTTCGACGCGTACCGGCTGACCCTCGCGTATCACCTCCGCTGCGACCACCTTGTCGCCGCTCCCGTTCGTCACTAGGCGCTCGGTATAAGCGCTAGTCCACAGCGTGACGTTGTCGTGCTCGAGTGCGGGTGTTACCGAGCAGACGTCGGCGTCGCTCTTCGCCCGTATCTTGCAGGGGTACGAGTTGCACGTATTGCAGAGGATGCAGCCGCCGGGCTCGCCCGGATGCAACACCCCGAGGGGCAGATACGACGGGTGCAGCCCGAGGGCACGCAGTCGTTCGACGATGACGGCGATTCGCCCCTGGTGTTCCACGGGTGGGTGCGGGAACGGTCCTCGCGGCGGCTCGGTCGGGTCGGCTCCATCTCGGCCATGGACGTGATAGAGGTGCTCGGCGCGATCGTAATAAGGGGCAAGCGTCTCGTAGCTAATGGGCCATGCAGGTGAGACTCCGCCCCGGTGCTGGAGCTCGCGGAAGTCCTCGCGCCGCAGACGAAACAGTACGGACCCCCAGAACTTCGAGTTGCCTCCGACACAATAGTGGGTGTAGGGAACGAACTCCCTTCCGAGCCGGTCGACCCAGCGCTCGGACGTTCGATACCTGAGATCACCCCACACCGCGTGAGGACTCCAGTTCTCGTCCTCCTGGGGAACGAAGTCGCCCCGCTCGACGATGAGGATGCGCGCTCCCGTCCCCGCCAGGGTATAGGCCACCGTCCCCCCTCCCGTGCCGCTGCCAATGATGACGATGTCGAAGTCGAAACGTCCGGCGATGGTCACGAGCAGGCGAGCTCCATGGAATCCGCGCTCGCATACACGGCGTCCATCAAACGATGGTCCTCTCTCGCCCGTTCGAGGCTCATCTCGGGCGTGGTTCCCTTCTTGATGGCGCTGACGAAGTCGCGATACATGGCACGGTATCCGCGGATGTCGCGGAAGCCGGGCAAGAGTTTTAGTCGGGGCAGACGTCGACGCCTACCTCGCACCAAAATGAACACGCCGTTTGACTCGAAGGTGATGATGCCTTCGCGGCCGAAGAGCTTCGACAACCGAAGCCCGCCGAGGAGGGACGGAATCTCCCGCGAATAGTACAGAGCGCCCACCGCACCGGTGTCGTACTGGAAAGCGACCAGCATGCTCTTGCGCCGCGCGTCCCCATGAAGCGGCCCGTCGCTTGCCGGCGGCGGCCGGTAGCCGTGGATGGTGCGAATCCGGGGCCCCAGGCTCGAAGCGATGTGCAGCCAGTGGATTCCCTCCTCGAAGAAGGCATCGCCTCCGGCCATGGCCTCATCGTTGCGCCAATCGTCGGCCGACTTGGGCTTCTTCATGATCGTGACGAAATGTCCAAACACCAGTTCTCCGATTACGCCACTGGCGAGCAGGCGACGAAGCTCGACACAAAGCGGTTTGTAATGATCGTTCTCACCCACGATCACCACCCGACCGCTCCGAGCGCGCGCCTCGATGACGGTCTGGTAGTCATCGAGATTGGGAAACGCGGGCTTCTCTACGAGGACGTGCTTGCCCATTGCCAGCGCCTGAACGGTCAGCTCGAGATGATAGCGCGTCGGAAGCGCCACCACCACGGCATCGACGGCGGGATCACTAAGTGCGTCGTCGTAGCCGCCGTAGTGTCCCACGCCGCCGAACTGACGCTGATATTCCGCGGCGCGCGAGGGGTCGCGACTGGCATAACTGAAGACGACGTCCGAACGCATTTTTTGCAGATGCCGACTGTGCACCCGGGCGATGAACCCGCATCCAAGGAAGCACAGGTGAATGGGCTTCAAACACCGACTCCGCCGTCATC
>DASPGQ010000437.1 GCA_035620555.1 Vicinamibacteria bacterium | reverse complement strand
ATCGATCGCAAGAATCGCGGTCCGGTTCCAAGTCTCAGGGGAACTCGTGCTCTTCCGCGCAAAAGTGACGAAACGATACCACTTGCTCCGACAACCACGTCGTTGAGCCCCTCGCTATAAGCAAGAAGATGCCGCCGTGCGCCCTGGCTTAGCGTCCCATAAGAACCATTATGTTAAATAGGCTCTTTGCCAGGAAAAAATCTGGGGGGCCGACGAATTGCCCCCGCAATTGCTTCTGTCTCGGGGTGCGATCATAATCGACCGATGTCGATGAAGAACGCGCAAGGTAAGCCGGTCTCCTCCGTCGGCTATGCCGCGCGGATTCACGAGCTGATCGCGGCGGGCCGCGTTGTCCAAGCTCGTGCGCTTCTATCCGACGCATTGCAGGCGAACCCACGCGACGGCGTACTCCTAGCCCTTCAGGAAGTGCTCAAACCGCCCCGCGCGCGGACCCGCCACATCAAGGATAGCGACCGCAGCCAGGAGTTTGAATGGATCCTCGCGAACCGAGAGGCATACCGAGGACGTTGGGTCGCGATTCTGGGAGACGAGCTCGTCGCCGACGCCGCATTCTTCGGGGAGCTTCAAAGGCGTATCAAGAATCTCGGGAAGGCGCCATTGGTTCACCGGATCCATTAGTGTGGCTTGTTCGAGTGAGTATCCAGTTTGAGCTGTGACAAAGGCGATCACGGCAGCTCAAGCGCGGATCAGCCCTCGCCTCTAGGAAGTGTTGCTTCGCCTCAAGAAGGTGGGAACGTTCCCTCTACCATCAACGACTCTCGCAAATGAACATAGTCGGGATGATTGACCGCGAGAAGTTTCACGGTGGCACGGCCGATCCCGGTGCGACCCACAAGGTGTGCACCTTGCCAGAGGAAATGCTCGAACCAGTCATCGCGTCGAGGATGAAACAAACGAACGAGCTCTCCCGTTTCCGGATCGAGACTCGCGATGTTCGGTCCCTTGTGCGAGTTGCACCGATAGCAGCTTAGACACAGGTTGCCGGCATCCGTCGTTCCCCCGTGTTGTCTTGCAATGATGTGGTCGACCGGGAATGTAAAGAACGGGTCTTGGCCCTGATGGATGCGGCAATACTCGCAGCGGTGCCCCGCCCGATCCCGGACGAGCCTCCTCAGGGCGGGATCCATCAGGCTGGACGGTCTTTGAGAACTCGACGGGCCTTGGATTGGAGAATCGCTATGAAGTTCCCCGCGGAAACGAGCGCTTCGTATTCCTCACGCTCGGGGCCGGAGAGTTGGCCTTCCTCGGACTTTCGGGCGAGATCTTCGATGCGTGCCTGAACGGATGCTGGCGCTCGCAGCGCAGACAATCGCTCCGCTACCTCGACCGTCAGACAATCGCCAAGCGGCTCGAGGAGCTCATCGAGGGCCGTTTGGGCTGCGCTCACGGGCCAATGATAGCAGAAACCGGCGACTTGTCAGGCTGTGAGCTCCGGTGCTCGGCCGCGGTGCTCGTCACAGTTTCTCCCGAAACTCCTGCACCTGGCGGTGGAACACGAAGAGTGCGTCGGCGTTGCCGCTCTTGTCGGTGAAGTTGAAGTTCCTGCCGCTGCGGGCCTTGACGTTCAGGTTCTTGTCGATGTAGTCGACTTCGAAGCGTTCGAGCTCGGCGAATGCGGTGCGAAAGCCGTCATTCTCGTTGTCGGTCTCGTAGAACAATCCGCTGGCGTCGGCACGGAGCATCCCCTCACACGAGCCGAACCGGTGCTTGTGGGTCACGGCGATCGACAGATCGAGCGAGGCGGCGGCCGCTTCGAACCTGACGTTTACCTCGTTGCGGCCGGTAGTGACCTCGATGGTCTCGACGTGCATGTCGAAGCCTTCGGCGGAGACCGTGAGCTGGTGGGAGCCGACTTCCAATTCCTTGACGTCCACCGGAGTCGTGCCGACGTACTGGCGGTCGAGGAAGACGGTCGCACCGGGTATGTCGCTCACGATCCGAAGGCTTGGCGACAGCAAATCCAAGGAAGCGTAGAGCTCGGCATGGCGGCCGGGTCGCACGCGAAGCGTGTCGACGAACGGTTTGTATCCTTCCTTCTCCACGCGCACCTCGTACTGGCCAATGGCGAACTCATCTCGCTCGAACGGCGCCGGACCGACGGGCTCCCCGTCGATGAAGACCGTGGCGCCAGCCTCGCTGGAGCGGATGGATATCGACCCCACGGAGACGGCCTCGGTTGCCGGCGCCACCTCAACGGGCTCGGGCTCGGGTTCTTCTTCGACGACCGCAGGTCGTGACGGCTCTGGGGCCGTCGAAGGCGCCGACGGACGCCCGAAAAACCAGTACCCGAGGGCGCCGAGTCCAACGAGGACGATGAGCGTGAGCGCGATGAACGGGCCTCGCCCGCGGTGCGTTTCTTCCTGTGTCTCGAGAAAACTCACGCGTTGGATTCTAACACGCTAGGAACATGCGGTTACGGGATGTAGAATCAAAGAGCAGGGTGATGAAGGACTCAGCCCACCCTGCGCGAGCGGAG
>DASPGQ010000436.1 GCA_035620555.1 Vicinamibacteria bacterium | reverse complement strand
GTCGACTTCGCTGCCGGAGCAGCTCGACGATCTCCTTGCGCCCGCTCGTGAAGCCACCCGACGCGCCGCCCAGCGCCTTGCCCAGGGTCGATGTGACGATATCCACGCGGTCCTGAACACCGAAGAGCTCCGGTGTACCGCGACCCGTCTTTCCCACGAAGCCAGTGGCGTGGGAATCGTCCACCATGACTAGTGCTTCGTGGCGATCGGCAAGCTCACAGATGGTGTCGAGGGGTGCGAACAGGCCGTCCATGCTGAAGACGCCGTCGGTGGCAATCAGCCGAATTCGAGCATCCGCGGCCTCCTTCAGCTTGACCTCGAGGTCCTCCATGTCGCCATTCCGATAGCGGAACCGACGCGCCTTCGACAATCGAATCCCATCGATGATGCTGGCATGATTCAACTCATCGCTGATCACCGCGTCGGCGTCGGTGAGCAGGGCCTCGAAGAGGCCTCCGTTGGCGTCGAAGCAGGAGCTATAGAGAGTCGTATCCGCGGTTCCCAAGAATCGAGAGATTTCCCGCTCCAGCCGTTTGTGAATGTCCTGGGTGCCGCAAATGAACCGCACCGAGGACATCCCGTATCCCCGCTCCTCCAACCCCGCCTTCGCCGCGGCAAGGATCTCCGGTTGGTTCGAGAGGCCGAGGTAGTTGTTCGCGCAGAAGTTCAAGACCTCACCGCTGGCCACACGGATGGACGGTCCCTGTGGCGAAGCGATGACCCTCTCGTCTTTGTAGAGACCCGACTGTCGGATCTCATCCAAAACGCCGACCACTAGCGCGCGCGCCCGTCCGTACATGGTTACGCCTCCTCTCTCGTCAGCCCGCATCGTATTCTACGCACGGATCGCGATTGAGAAAACCGCGGCGAGCAGAAGCCGTGATGAAAGAAAGAAGCTTTAGAAGGGAGCGGGATCCATCGGTGAGTGGTCGCCGGCGCGTTGGTTGAGGCTTTTCAGCACGTCTCCCAACAAGAGAAGGAAGGGGTGTACGGGATCGTCTTTCTGCCCGGCTTGCCCATGGCGATAGTGCTGCAACCGCCGCACGAAACTGCTGAATAGAGCGTGGTCCGATTCTCGAACTCCCGCAAGAGTGGGAAAGAGATCGGGGCGGAAGTCCTTGAGCAACACCTGAACCTTCTGAAGCTGCTCGGGCCGGCGCTGCTCGTCGTAGTCGCGGACCTTCGCAATCAACTCCCCGAACCAACCCAGGAAACGATCCAGATCGAGCTGGTTCTCCAGATCGCGTCGGAACAGCTTCTTCCGCGTCAGCGTGGCGTCGAAGAGGTTCATTTGCTCGAACATGACGAACCCGGTGCTCTCCTGAACTTCCTTCAACCGCAGGCCGAGCTCGTCGACGACCGTGCCGATGCGCGCTTCTAGGAACTCCCGACCCTCGTTCCCAGCCGGCAGATCTCCCTCCAACGGCACGAACCGCCTCACCCACCGATCGAGCTCCAGGCGGAGGAACTTCAAGTCTCCCGCCAAATCCCGAACTCGCTGCCCGTAGAGACCTCGCAGGTCCTCGGCGCTCCCGGAAAACGGGCAGCCCCCCAAGAACACCTCGATCTCCTTCAAACGTCTTCCCACTGCGAAGAAGTACTGGCCCAGGATCTCCACATGCCCGTCGTACGCGAGCCGCGCCTTGGCGAGATCGTCGCCCGATCGGATCATGAGCGTCTTCAACTCGCGCCGGTTGCGCTCGATTCCGACGAAAGCTTCACTGGAGAGGAGCGCGGCGATGAGGAGGATGCCTTCCAGCAAGTAGTTCGCAACTTCCTGGTCGCGGATCTCGCCGAGGCAGTGGTTGAGCGTCTCCAGGGAAGTCTCACGGAAGAGATAATCGAAGGCCGCCGGCTCGCGGCCCTCCGAGAGGTGGTCCACCAAAACGGTGCAGAGCGAGCCCTTGCGGAGCATGTCCCGCACCACGGGATGATTCAGGCCTCCGCGAGCCCGCATTCGGCCGCCGTTAGAGGGATAGAGGCACGTGCGCCTCTGCGCCTGAGGCTCCATAAGGTCGATAAATAATTTGGAGATTGCCGGCGGACCCAGTCGTTCACCGGCAGCGATCAAATCCGGCGGAAAATATAGCAGCCGGGGGCAGGAAATGTCAATTGCCGTGGACCCCTCCTGTCGGCTGTCAGTGGACCGCATTGCTGCTATCAGCCGAGTCAGACGGCGGGTGGAGCGGCGCCCCTAGTACCGACCGGCGAGATAGTCCGCCAGGATCTGACTGTGGTCGAACGCGAGGGGCTCTGGAAGCGCGTCCCTCGCGAAGGCTCTTGCTTCCGCCGCATCATCCGCCCCCGAGGGCGTCCCCTTGGCGCGACCAATGAAAACGACGGAAACGGTGTGCCCTCTTGGGTCCCGCGCGGGATCCGAGTAGACGTGAAACTGGCGAATGAGCTCTATCGAGAGCGAGGTCTCCTCGAGCGCCTCGCGCCGTGCCGCTTGCTCTACG
>DASPGQ010000435.1 GCA_035620555.1 Vicinamibacteria bacterium | reverse complement strand
GAACTGGCTCGCCGTCAATTGCAGAAACGGCTGGTTTTCACTGATGGCGAGCAGCTGACCCTCGGTATTTCGGAGCTCGAGACTCACCTGAAGGGTGGTGTAGTACGCGGTCTCATCGTCGTTCATCTCCAGGCTCAAATTCTCGGGATCGATCTCGATGCTGTAATGGATGAAAGAGGTGTTCTCCGGCCCGACGAGAACGGCGAACACGGCCCGAGAGTTGATGTAATGGAACGAATAATCCGCGGTTACGCGATTGCCGTACTTCAAATAGCCGTCGAGGTAGTCGGTGTTTACTTTCCTGCGTGGGTACTCGACGATATCGGCGAGATTGCTATCGACCGCCATCGAAGGCCGAACTTGCAAGAGCATGGGGTCGCGCGTGTTGCGTCCCGAGAACATCTGCGCCGTCGGCTCGCTTAGGTCGATCGTCAGCGAAGCCCGCGCGAGATCGACCGATATGGTCTCGAGGATGTCGACGGCGATGTTCTGGTTCGTCCTCAGACTGAAACCGTCGTGAAGCAGCCTCTCGGGGCCGTGCGAGTAGGGATGGTAGAGCTCGTATTCACCGACGTCGTTGTCTTTGAAGAAGAGCAGGTTGAAACGAGCCGGGAGCCGGTAGCGAGTGTCCCCGTTGTAGAGCCACAGCTCTGCACTGACGACCTCGTTGGAACCGTCGTAACGCTGAATCTCGGCAGGCTCGCCGAGAATGATGTAGTAACGGCCGCGGTCGGTCTTCCATCCCGGCCGGGGCGCGTCGCGGCCGAGCATTCGAGTCGCATACTCGAGCCTGCGATAGTGCTCCACCATGGCTTCGTTCTCGAGTGTCGCGGGGTTGGGATCGCGTCTCTGCCAGAAGGCCTCGAGGAACAGGTTCCGCTCTTCCACCGTCCCGAGATTGAGAAATACCTCTCGTTCCTCGGGAGTGATGATGTAGACGACTTCCTCCTCGAGCCAGGCTCGATGGTCGTCCGACAGACGGTCGAGACGCTCGTCCGCCCCCGCCACTCGGGCGAACAACGCCAGGGCTACCAAAGTGTAGGTGAATCTCGTCATCATCGAAGCGTCACCTCGACAAACCGCGAGCATCCAAGCGGATTCCTCTTCCGCCGGAAGGGCTTGGACCGCCGTGCCTAGGTTAGCCGTATACGCAGACACCTGCAAGACCTACACTTGTATCGGGACATTTTGGCCCTTGCGTTGGACCTCTAGGGGGTGTAACTTAGTGGTGCTCTTGAGCTAAGGAAGCTGGATGCAGCACGCCAGAACCTCTGATATATTTCACCGATCTGATTTCCCACACCTCGAAGACGGCCCTAGCACACGATTTTCTGAGTCAGTACGAAGGAGGATCTCATGACGCTTACGCGCCGTGCGTTTTTGCGCACAGTGGGTTCGGGAGCCGGCGGCCCCGCTCCCGCAGTCATCACCGCCCGGGGTCGAGAAGCGCTCGTCGGGGAGCTCGGCGTCCTGACGTCGGCAATCGTCCCACCGGCGGACGTCGACGAGATTCGGATCAGCAGCAACGAGAACCCGATGGGACCGGGTCCCACGGCGATCCAGGCGATCCGCGATCATTTCGACGACTCGAATCGTTATCCGATGAATGCTCGCATCACCGACACCGATGCGAGAGAGCGCATCGCGAAGATGTACGAAGCTCGAGTGGAGAACGTCGTCGTCGCCCCGGGCTCGTCCGAAATCCTGCGCAACGCGGTGCGGGCCTTCACCGGACCGGATCGTCCGATGGTGACGGCCGAATGCTCCTACGAGAACCCGGTTCGAACGGCCGAGTTCTTCGGGACTCCGGTCAAGCAGGTGCCGAACGCCGGCGATCTCGGAATCGATCTCGAGAAGTTGGCCGGAGCCGCACTGGGAGCGGGGCTTGTTTTCTTCTGCAATCCCAACAACCCCACGGGGACGGTCCACGTCAGAGGGGACGTCGAGGAGTTCGTTCGCTTCGTGGCCAAGGAATCTCCATACACCTACATCCTCATCGACGAGGCCTACCACGACTATGTGACGAATCCGCGCTATGAGACTTCCGCGGCGCTCGCCCTCAAGTACCGGAACGTCTTCATCGGCAGGACGTTCTCGAAAGCTTATGGCATGGCCGGTCTGCGCCTCGGTTACGCCGTCGGCGGAGCGGAGGCGATGGCCAAGCTACGCGCCTACAAGCTGACTTTCGGAACCAACGTGCTGGGCCTGGCCGCCGCCTGCGCCTCACTCGACGACCCTGGGTACATCGAGAAGGAAGTCGCGCGGAATACCGAGGCGCGACAGTACACTCTCGACTTCTTCGCCAAACACGGTTTCTCTGCGACCGACAGCCAGACCAACTTCATCTTCGTCGAGATCAATCGGCCGGCTAAGGAGTTCCGTGAGGCCTGTGCCAAGTTCAACGTCCACGTGGGCCGGGACTTTCCCCCCTACGAAAAGACCCACGCGCGCATCTCGATCGGCACGCTCGACGAGATGAAGCAAGCCACCGAGATTTTCGCCCAGGTGCTGGGGATTTCCACCACCGACGCGGGGTCCGACCGGAGCTGAGGTTGGAGCGATGGAGAAAAACGGGAATTCACACTATCAGGAGGATGCCATGTCGCTGTCGCGACGCGATTTCGTGAAGACGCTCGGTGTCGGCGCTGCCGGCGCTTATGCGGCAACGCTTGTCAGCACCCGCAGGCAGGAAGCCATCGCTTTCGCCGCCAGCACGGGTCTACCCCTCGACCAGGTGATCAACCTGGCGAACAACGAGAACCCGATGGGACCCGGCACGGCGGTGCTCCGAGCCATCGAGGATTCGCTCGGACCGAACGGCACCAAACCCGGGCGGTATCCATTCTCCTACGAGGGCCCTCTCCACGAGGCCATCGCGAAGAAATGGAGCGTGAAGCCGGAGAACGTCCTCGTGGGCGCCGGCTCGACGCAGATCCTCGTCGACGCGACGCACAGCTACACGTCGAAAGAGAAGGCGCTCGTAGGCTCTCTCCCGACTTACGAGGAATGCTTCGGCTATGCGGCCCTGATCGGCAACCGCACCAAGGCGGTTCCGCTCACCGCCGACTACCGGATGGATCTCGACAAGACGATGTACGCCTGCAAAGGCTCGGGCATGCTGTTCTACTGCAACCCGAACAACCCCGTCGCGTCGCTGGTCAATCCCGCCGACACCAAGGAGTTCATCCCTCGAGCTCTCAAGGCCAACAAAGAACTGCGGATCCTCGTGGATGAAGCCTACATCGATTACGTGACGACGCCGGGGCACGAGACCTTGATTCCGATGGCGGTTACCGAGCCGCGCCTCATCGTCGCCCGCACCTTCTCGAAGGCCTACGGGATGGCGGGACTCCGCATCGGCTACGCGATCGCACACGAGAAGACGATCGAGAAGCTCTCCGAGTTCCACATGGGCAACTCCGTGTCCAGCGTGAGCTACGCCGGAGCCATTGCGGCCATCGAGAGGGATGCGACCGAAACGAGCTACCTTCCTAACGAGCGCAAACGGAACGACGAGGCGCGAAGCTTCACCATCAAGTGGTTCGCGGACCGCGGTTACCAGGCAACGGACGCGCAGACGAATTTCGTCTTCGTCGACGTCCAGCAGCCCGTCGAGGATTTCCAGGAGGCATGCCGCAAAGAGGGGGTGCGGGTCGGCCGACCGTTCCCGCCGTTGTGGACGCACTGCCGCATCTCGATCGGCACCATGGAGGAGATGAAGAGGGCGGTGGAAGTTTTCGACCGTGCTCTGGCCGCGTCGAAGGCCCAGGCCGCCTAGATTTCTCGAAAACGCATCCAGGCCGCCGCTCTCGAGCGGCGGCCTTTTCCTTTTAGCCGACCGAATACACGGATGCCAGAATGCCTTCAAACATTGGACAAACGCGCGATGGCGGTGTGAGAATGCGGCCATGAGCGCTGACCTCCGTTATCCCATCGGCCCGTTTCGCTTCCCCGAGACGATCCGCGACGACGAGCGCGAGTCGTTCATCGATTGCATCGCGGAAACTCCAAACAAACTGAGGGCCGCGGTCGCTGGACTCGACGAAAATCAGTTGGCCACCCCGTATCGCCCGGGCGGATGGACGGTTCGCCAGGTCGTGCACCACTTGCCTGACAGCCACCTGAACAGCTACGTCCGCTTCAAGCTCGCCATTACAGAGAACGAGCCCACCATCAAAGTTTACGACGAAGCGCTGTGGGCCGATCTGAGCGACGCGAGGGAAGCGCCCATCGCCGTGTCGCTCGATCTCCTCGAATCCCTGCACGAGCGGTGGGTCTACTTCTTGCGATCGCTGACGCCCGAACGGTACGAGCGGCGATTCCGCCATCCCGAGCTCGGCGCGATTACCGTCGACCAGAACATCGCTCTGTACGCCTGGCACGGACGTCATCATGTGGCACACATCACCGCGCTCCGCGAGCGTCAAGGCTGGGATTAACCCCTCAGATCGTCGGTGGAACCCGGCGGTGTGCTAGCGTACAGCGATGGCGCGCCGACGCAAAAACAAGAAGTCACCTGCAAAGCCGATTGCGGAGACGAGAGCACCGGAGCTTCCTCCGGTCACTAGACGACGTCTTCGCCTCCTTTGGCTCGTTCCCCCGCTCGTCGTCGCTGCCATCGTCGTTATGGTTCTCCACCCCGCGGAGATCACTCCCCGAAAGCTCAACGTCATCATCGTCACGGCCGATACCCTGCGCGCCGACAAGCTGGGCGCCTACGGAAATACCGCGGTCGAAACGCCGCACATCGATCGAATCGGAAGCGAGGGCATCGTCTTCGAGCAGGCGGTGACCGCTGCTCCCGTCACCCTCCCTTCGCATGCATCGATTTTCACCGGGACCTACCCGCCGGCCCACGGCGTGCGTGACAACGGCGGCGCCGCCCTGAGCTCAGACCGAACGACCCTCGCCGAAGTCCTCCGTTCCGAAGGCTACGCGACCGGAGCGTTCATCGGCGCGTTCGTCCTCAGCTCCCGCTGGGGCCTGGACCAAGGCTTCGATCAATACGACGACGATATCGATACGGCAGGCTCGCACAACCTCGGCGGAAGCGACGCTCAGAGGCGGGGCGACACCGTGCTCGCCGACGCCTTCCGGTGGATGGACTCGGTAAAGGAACGGGCATTTTTCTCCTGGATTCACCTCTTCGACCCCCACATGCCCTACGACGCACCCGACCCTTTCCGTTCGCGATACGAAAATCCCTATGACGGCGAAGTGGCCTATGTCGACAGCCTGGTGGGCGAGCTCCTCGAGTGGGTGGACACCAACGAGCTCGGTGAGTCTACGCTGATAGCCTTCGTCGGCGATCACGGTGAAAGCCTCGGCGAACACGGCGAGCTCACGCATGGCTTTTTCGTCTACGACGCCACGATGCGCGTTCCCCTCGTGGTACGAACCCCCTATCGAGCGCTCCAATCGCGCCGCGTGTCCTCTCTGGTACGAACGATCGACCTCATGCCGACGGTCCTCGATCTCGTGGGTCTCGAAACGCCTCAGGGAGTCCAGGGACAGAGTCTGGTAGAACTCGCGCTGGGCCGCCCCCCGAGCGACACCCCGCATGCGTATGGAGAGTCCCTCTTCCCCAGCCACTACGGTTGGAGCCCGCTCCGTTCGCTCCGGGACGAGGAGTTCCTTTTCGTCGACGCGCCTCGTCCCGAGCTCTACGACCTCCGCGCCGATCCGACTCAGCAAACCAACCTGGGGTCGGCTCGCGCGGACGCGGTCCAGAGCTACCGGGAAAAGCTGCGAAACCTGGAGTCCGAGATGGGCGGATTCGACACGACGTCGTCTACATCGGCGACGCTCGATCCCGAGACGGCTTCCAGGCTCACGGCCCTCGGCTACGTCGGGGCCGGTTCCTTTCGCTCGGTCGACTCGAGCTCCGCGTCGGATCCCAAGGACAAAATCGATCTGTTCAATCGCATCCGAGGAGCGGCGACGGCCGCCGATGCGGGGAGGCTGGACGACGCGATCACCTTCCTCGATTCTGTCTTGGAGGAGGATCCGGGAGTCGTTGAAGCTCGGAATATGCTCGCGGGTTATCTCGCCCGTCGCGGGGACTTGCGGGCTGCGGAAACGGCCTACCGAGAGGCGTTGTCGAGGGGTCCTGACTACGCACCAGCGATTCTAGGACTTGCCAGTGTCCAGCTCGAGATGGGCCGCAGGCAAGACGCGGAGATCACCCTTTCCCGGATGCTGGAGCTCGAGCCGGGCAACCCTCCCGGATCCTTCCTGCTGGCGCGAATCTTCATCGATTCGGGAAGATTT
>DASPGQ010000434.1 GCA_035620555.1 Vicinamibacteria bacterium | reverse complement strand
GGGCGAACGGTCTCAGGCTGCCTCGGAATGTTTACCGAAACGTGTAAACTTTACGTCACGGACTTTCGAGGCATTCCCGGGCGTCGCAGCGGTAGGATGCGATACACACCGAGCTTCATGTCAGCCAAGCTTTCGCTTACGTTATTCTCACTTGCCATCGCGATGACTCTCGCAACCGCGCAAGAGATCCTCCCAACAGCGAGAACCGCGACCGTGAACGGCGCAACCCTTGCCTACGATATAACGGGGGAGGGTCCCCCGATCGTTCTCATCAGCGGGGGCGGAACGCTCGACCGCCGCATGTGGGACGAGCAGGTCGCGGCGCTGGCACCCGATTACACGGTGCTCCGCTATGACGTTCGGGGAATCGGAGGCTCGTCGCGTCCGGATGCTCCTTTCTCCCACAGCGAGGACCTGAACACACTGCTGCAATCGTTGGAGCTCGAGGCTGCCTACATCGTGGGCCTTTCTTTTGGTGCCGGCATTGCCATCGACCTGGCGCTCGACCATCCGTCCAGGGTAAGAGGTCTCGTCCTCGCGGCTCCCGGCGTGAGCAGTGACAAGGAGGACAACCTTCGCGACGCGCTGGCGGTCTCGGAGCTGGCGCGAAAGATCGGTCTCCCCTCCCTCGTCGATGCTATCGTGACGAACCGTACCGTTCTCGCCGCCGCCAACGATACCGTGCGTGAACGCGTGCGGGCGATCTACCTGGACAACGGCGACGCGTTCGAGTCAGACTTCGCGCTAGTCCGCCTGTGGCGCCCAGCGGATCCGCCTGCCGAAGAACGGCTCTCGTCGATTCGCGTGCCGACGCTCATCCTCGTCGGTGACCAGGACTCCGAGCAAACCCGCGCCACGGCCGATATGCTCGCGGCCCGCATCGGTGACGCCAAAATGATCGTCTTGCGCGACGCCGGCCACCTGCTGAACTTCGATGCCCCCGATCGATTCAACGAAGCCGTGCTCGATTTCCTCCTGAGATCGCGCTGACCTGAGCTTCGTCGAGCTCTTTCTGCGACTCTCGAAGTCGAGAAGGTAAGGTCTCCCAAGAAGTCAGGGGACCACGAAATCTTGATCAATGCCTGTGTATCATGCATAATGTGTGTATGGCAACCAAAACCATTTCCTTGAAGCTCGAGGCTTACGAGCGCCTCAAAGCCGCGAAACGGTACGAGGGCGAGTCTTTTAGCGACGTGGTTTTGCGCGCTACCTGGCCCGAGTACACGGTGCGGTCGGCAGATTGGTTGCGCGCGTGCCGGGAGCGTGGTCCGACGTTTACGAGTGACGGGCTCGACCGAATCGACGAGCTCAAGCGCTCAGACGAGACTCCCGAGGACAAGTGGGCGAGGCGTTAATTCTCGAGACGACTTTCCTCGTCGATCTCGAACGTGAGCTGGCTCGCGGCGAGTCGGGTCCGGCACAGGCGTTCCTCGAGACGCGCGAAAACGCAAGTCTCCATATCACCTATACGATCGCTGGAGAGCTCGCCGCGGGAGCCTCCCTCTCCGAGCGGGATCTCTGGCGGGACTTCGTGTCGCCCTTTCGGATCTTGCCTTTCAATGAGGACGTCGCCTGGCAGTACGGCCAGAGCTACCGATACTTGAAGGATCAGGGCCTTCTGATCGGAACGAACGACCTCTGGATCGCTGCGACCGCTCTCGCGTATGACATCCCGCTCGCGACCCGAAACCGGAATCATTTCAACCGCGTGCCGGGCCTGAAGGTCGCGAGCTATGGCGGCCGCGGCTGAAGATTCTCCGCCGAGGTCGCGGCGTCACATGGTTATGACGACTCTTCCTCGGGCATGTCCTTCCTCGAGATACCGTAGAGCATCGGCGACCTCGCTCAGCGGGTAGCGTCGATCAATCACGGGCTTGACTTTGCCTGAATCGAGAAGCTCCCTCAAGAAGAGCAAATCCTCCTTGGTGATCTTCGCCATCATGAAGCTCATCTTCTTGTTGGTCGTCGTCGATGCCCACGGCCCCAGAAACATCAGATGGAATATCTGGCCGACGGAGCCTCCCACCATGACATAGATCCCGTCAGCGCTCATTGCGCGCTTGTAACGGGACACCGAACGATAGGCCGCCGCGTCGAGAATCAGGTCAAAACGCTGCCCGCTTTGGGTGACGTCTTCCCGGCTGTAATCCATGACGTGGTCCGCTCCCAGAGAGCGCACCAGGTCGACGTTCCTCGTGCTGCACACGCCGGTGACCTCGGTCTCGAACGCTTTGGCGAGCTGCACCGCGAAGGTCCCGACGCCGCCCGAGGCCCCGTTGATCAATACCCTTTGACCGGGTCGAATCTTTCCGCGGTCGCGAAGACCCTGGAGCGCGGTGATGGCGGCGACCGGTACCGCCGCCGCTTGCTCGAACGTGATCCCGGCCGGCTTCGTCACCAACCGATCTTCCGAGGCACAGGCATATTCAGCGAAGCCACCCCACTTGCAAGTCCCGAATACTTCATCCCCCGCCTGAAACTGCTTTACGTTTCTGCCGACCGCTTCGACTCTCCCCGCGATGTCGATTCCGAGTATCGTGTGCTTCGGCCTCAGAAGCCCATCGCCCATCAAGCGGACGAAGAACGGATCGGCTCTCATGGTGTGCCAGTCCGCGGGATTCGTCGATGCGGCCTGAACTTTGACCAGGACTTCATCGTCTCCCTCGGTCGGCTTTTGAACTTCCGCGTACTCGAGCACGTCGGGAGAGCCAAAGCTGGTGTGGACGATGGCCTTCATTTCCCTCGCGGTCAGGTGCTCGGAAGGGACAGCCGGAACGCGGCCATCTCCTCGCCGTTGCGAACCAGCAGTACATCGCCGACCAGCACCGGCTGATTCCAGGTCTTGCCCTCGATCGCCGGAATCCGGGCGAGCTCCGTGAACTGGTCGGGGGTCGCCGCGACCAGCGCCAGCTCACCGTCCTCCGACACCACCAGCAGCAGGTCCTGATCGGGCAATAGCAGGAGCTGGCCGCTACCGTAGCGTCCGCCCTTCCACTTGCGCTCGCCGTCCTCGACGTCGATGCACGAGAGCAAGCGGCCGTCGAAGCCGTAGGCGTGGCCCTCGTGAACGACCAGGGGGCTGAAAGAGGGCTTCAGCCGGATCGACGTCCAACGCTCCTCGGCGATCCAGCCGTCGGATCGTTGCTCGACCGCGAGGCGGCGGGTGCCGAGCGGAGCCGCCGTCACGTCGACCTGGCTCACCAGGACGTCGCCCTCCGCGGTCAGCGCGGGCTGCAGGATTCCGATGCCCGGCCACGAGTGGTGCCAGAGCATCGCGCCGTCGGCCGGCGCGACGCTGGTCGCACCTTCTTCGCCCAGCAGCAGGATCTGCGGGACGCGGTCGATCGTCAGCAGATGCGGGGAGCTGTAGGTCCTGCTCGCGGGGCCGAACCAGCGGGAATCGCCGGTCTTGAGGTCGTAGGCGACGAGCGCACCGGCGTGGACGATGACCACGTCGTCGACCACGAGCGGCGAGCTCGTGAAACCGAAGCTCGGGACCTTCGCGCCGGTATCGGAGGGCACGTTGCGTGACCACACCAGGGTGCCGTCGCGGGCGTCGAGCGCGTTCAGGATTCCGGTCGCACCGAGTGCGTAGACGCGTCCGCCGCCGAGTGCCGGCGTCGCGCGCGGACCGACGCCGACATGCGAGTCCCAGAATCGGGTCGTGTCCGCATGCATCCACACCGGCTCGCCGTTGGTAGCGTCGTAGCAGGCGACGATCTCGTCCTCACCGCGCTGCTCCTGGGTGTAGATGAGGCCGCTCTGGACCGCGAAGGAGGAGACGCCCGGTCCGATCGGCCGGCGCCAGAGCTCGACCGGCGGCGATCGGGACCAGTCGGTCTCGATCCGCACGCCTGGGAGGATGCCGTCGCGATGGGGTCCGCGGAATCCGGGCCATTCGGCCGCCTTCGCTGCGGTTCCCGCAGGCGACGGGGTGTCCACTTCGCCGGCGGGCGGGGCGGCGGCCAGCGCCTCGTCGGGTACCCCCGCTTTCGAGGCCGGCGGCAGCGCCGCTGGGTCCGCGCCCGCATCGCCCCGCGGCGTCTCCTCGGGAGTCTGCTCCTCGATCGGGGAGGGCGGAATCGCCATCGGCTCGTCGGAGGCCCGAGCCAGCAGCTGCTCTTCGGGAGTTTCCGCCCAACGCCATGCGAGCTCCGGCATGCCATTGCCCCTGAGGCCCTTGCTCCGCACGAGTGTGAAGGATCCACACGCGAGGAGGATGGTCGCGACCATCGCCGTGCGCCGGAGTCCGTTCGACAAGCGGCGGGTGGCGACCGCCCAGACAACGAACGCGAGGCTCAGGAGCGGGATGACGAGCAGGAACTGGAACCCCATGTTCCCCTGCGCAACCGATTCGTGGAGGAGGAGCCGCATCGCGGCCATCGCGGCGATCATCAGCGCGACGGCACCGATGCGCTCCGACCAAGGGGCCCGACTGAAGAACAGCCACCACACAACGATCGCCGCAGAGCCGCCCACCATTCCGCCGATCACACCGTAGATGGCGGCCTCGGGCAAAACGACGGGCACTACGAACAAGCCCAGCCACTGCAAGATCACGATGACGACGCCGGGCCACAACCGAAGAGGCTTCTGAGTCACGCCTTAATCCTCCCGGAGAGCCTGGACGGGATCGATCTCCGATGCGCGCCAGGCGGGAACCGC
>DASPGQ010000433.1 GCA_035620555.1 Vicinamibacteria bacterium | reverse complement strand
AGTATTGCGCCGCGGTGGTGCAATTGACGATTCGCAGGTTGGTTTCCGCCGCGAGCTGCAGGAAACGTTCGAGTCGCGCGCTCGAATGATCGGGTCCATGACCCTCGTGGCCGTGCGGCAGGAGGAGCACCATGGAGGGCGTCTGCCCCCACTTGGCGCGGGCAGATACCAGAAACTCGTCGACCACCGTCTGCGCGCCATTGATGAAATCCCCGTACTGAGCCTCCCAGACGACGAGCCGCCCCGGCTCTTGAATGTTGTATCCGAGCTCGAATCCCAGAGCGGCGTTCTCGGACAAGGGGCTGTTGTGGATCTCGAAGGCGGCCGATTCTCGGGAAAAGGACTGCAGGGGCACGTGCTCCTCGCCGGTCTCGACGTCATGAAAGACCGCGTGCCGCTGGCTGAAGGTACCGCGCTCGACGTCCTCGCCGCTCATCCGGATGGCGATGCCGTCGGCGAGGATCGTCGCGAAGGCGAGCTCCTCCGCGGTCGGCCAATCGATGGACTTCCCGTCAATTTTTTCGAGGACGGTCTGGCGCTTCTTTCGTACCCGTTCGAGCTTGGGGTGGGGGCGGAAGCTTCTGGGAAGCTCGAGCAAAGCGGCGTTCAACTCCCGAAGGGTCTCGACGGGGACCGCGGTCTCGACGCGGCGGGCGGCTCCCGCGGGCGGCGTCCTCACCGTCGGCCGGGATACGTCTTTCTGCGGCTCGAGGGTCTCGAGGGCTTTCTGGAGCTCGTCCATTCGCTCACGGATGAACCCCCGCGCTTCCTCCTCTTTCACGACCCTGCGCTTTCGCAGCGCATCGGCCCAGAGCGCACGGACGGTTGGATGCTCGCCGATCTTCGCGTACATCATTGGCTGGGTGAAACCGGGCTCATCGCTCTCGTTATGGCCAAAGCGACGATAGCCCACGAGGTCGATCACGAAGTCCTTGTGATAGCGGGACAGGTAGGCGTAGGCGAGACGGGCGACTTCGATGCACGCTTCGGGATCGTCGGCGTTCGCATGGGCCACCGGGATCTCGAATCCCTTGGCGAGGTCGCTCGCGTAATGCGTGGAGTAGGCGTCTTCGGGTGTCGTCGTGTATCCGAGCTGGTTGTTGGTGATGATGTGGATCGTCCCTCCGGTCTCGTAACCGGGAAGCCGGGACAGGTTGAGAGTCTCGGCCACCACTCCCTGTCCGGGGAAAGCGGCGTCACCATGAATCAGGATGGGAAGGGTCTTTCCGTGCTCGAAGCGTGGCGCACCAGGCTGATCCACCTGGGTTCCCGCGGCGCGCGCCATCCCCTCGACGACGGGGTCGATCGCCTCCACGTGGCTCGGATTCGGAGGGAGGGTAACCGTCACGTCGACTGGGGCGCGTTCGTCCTTGAGAGCACGTCGCGCTCCCATGTGATAGGTCACATCGCCGGTCCATCCGAGCTCGTCGGGAAACTTGCGCGTCAGTAGGGGATCCTTGAACTCGGCCAGGATCTGCGCGTAAGGTTTCCCGAGCACGTGAGCCAGTACATTGAGGCGCCCGCGATGGGCCATGCCGATGACGATGTTCCGGAGACCATCCTCGGCCGCCTCGCCGATGACCTCATCTAGAACGGGGATGAGCATGTCCAGTCCTTCGATGGAGAACCGGAACCTGCCGGGGAAGGTCCGATGCAGGAACTGCTCGAAGACTTCGACCTCGGTCAAGCGTCTCAAGAGGACCACCTCGTCGATGGGATCGTTTGGCGGGCAAAAGCGGCAGGACTCAGCCATGTTCCGTAGCCATTCGCGTTCTTCGGAAGCGCGGAGGTGCTGGTAGTCGTAGCCGCGGGTGTTCGAGTAGACCGAGCGGAGCTCCCTGATAGCCTTCCAGGCGTTGGACGTCCTTTCGGCTACGGGCCCGCCCACGACGTCGGAGGGCAGCCGGCGCAAACGGGCCGCATCCACACTGTGGGTGGCGGGATCGAGGGCGGGGTCGCCCAGGGGCGTGCTTCCCAGCGGATCGAGACTTGCCGCGAGATGACCGTACTGGCGGACGGCATGGGCCAGCTGAACCGCTCCAATGACGTCGCCTAGACGGAAGGAAGCTCCTGGCCGGTCGGTGTCGAGCGGCGCGGAGTTCGTGTCGAAGAACGATCGGAAGGCCGGCTCGACGGATTCCGAATCCTCTCGGTACCGATCGTAGAGCTGCTGGACATAGGCTGCGTTGAAGGCATGGAACTCCATGAAGTCGGGCCTCATCGACCCTATCTATCCGCCGTGGAGGCGGACATCCGGTGACCAACCTAGCCGCCTAGGGTATTCGCCGTAGAGCTCCCGCTTGGCGAGCTGACCTCATACACGTCCGAGCTGATGTGGTCGAGACGGATTTGGGGATACCGTTCTCCTTTGCAACCATGTCTCACTCGCGCCCTGCTCGTCCCGCGTCATGAAGCGGCCCGCTGATGACGCAAGGGCCGTGAATCGCATCGAGCTCGGCTGGATTCTAGCGGGGCGGCTGGATCCCCTCGACCGTGAGGCGGCGGAGCTCGCTCGGACCCGCTTGCTCTCAGGGATGCGGGAGGATTTCTCCGAGCTCGACTGGCAAATGCCACGAACGATCCGCCCCGAGGCGGCTCGCGGTGCTCGAGTAGAGCCCGTGGACCTCCTCGAGATCGGCATTGCCGAGAGGCACGCGCGGCATTGGGACTTTTCCATCGTCGTGACGGGGGCCGACCTCGTCAGCCACTACGGTCCCCAGGCCCTGGCAACGGCGTCGCGATCGGTTGACGTCGCGATCCTCTCCACGTCGCGAATCGATCCGCTCGCAGCCGGCGAAGAGTTTTCGACCGAGGAGAGAAAACGCGTTCTCGCGCAGCGTATCTTCGCTCTCGCGATGCACCTTCTCGGCCGGCTCAATGGCGTCGAGCACCATGACTCACGCGGCGACGTCATGAGCGAGATCGACTCGGTCGGAGTTCTCGACGGGATGGAGCGTTACTCGGAACGAGCGCGCGACGAGCTGCGACGCTCCCTGCGCGATGTGGCCGATCTTCGTCTGGAGGAAGCTCCCCAACGACGCAGCCGGCCCCTATTCTACCTGCAGGCGGGCTGGCTCAATCTGAGGGAGATCGCTACGGCCGTGCGTCAAGCCAGACCGTGGCTCTTTCCATTGCGGCTCGGTCGCTTGAGCGCGGCGGCGATTTCCGTCCTCTTCGTGTTGATGGTAACCGCCGAGGTGTGGGAGCTGGGTATGAGCCAGCCCGCTGCGCGAGTCGGCGCACTCACCGCCGCAGTGTTCGTCGCCACGACGGTTTATATCATCAAACGCCAGCGTCTCCTCGTTCGTCCGGGTTCACGCTCCCTTACCGAACAGATGGTGGTGACCAACGTCGCCACGACGCTCTGCGTGCTGCTGGGGCTCGTGACCACCTACCTGTTCCTTCTGCTCGCGGTCTTCGTCCTCGCCTTGGCGATTTATCCCGCCTCGCTGGTGGAATCGTGGGCTTCATCACTCGCGGAGCCCATCCACGGATCCCACTACGGGCGCCTGGCGGCGTTCGTGGCGTCGCTGGGCATCCTCATCGGCGCGCTCGGGGCCTCGTTCGAGGGCTATCAATACTTCCGTCATGTCATCTTCGTCGACGAGGAAGTGTGATGTGAGTGGGCTCCGCCAGAGAACTCATGATGTTAGCGCGGCTAGTGTGCGTCCTTGCGATCTTTCGGCTCGTGGTTGTTGCAGATCTCGCAGCTCTCCCGGTGGGCCGTCGCCTTCCTGTCGGCCCCGTCGGCGTCTTCGTAGTAGAGCGCGTTGATCTCGATGAACTCCTTCTGGCTCTTCGGCACCTCGTCTTCCGAAGGGTAGATCGCCGACACCGGGCAAACCGGCTCACAAGCGGCGCAATCGATGCAGGTGTCCGGATCGATGTACAACATCACACGATCTTCGAAGTCCGCATCGTCCTTCGTCGGATGAATGCAGTCCACCGGGCAAACCTCGACGCAGGACGTGTCCTTCGTCTCGATACACGGATCGGTGATGACATAGGCCATCGTCACACCTCCTTCGAAATCGCTGGAAAACCTCGATGGCCGCGATGTGGTTTCCAGGCTAACGTCTACCTTCGAGGCGGGACCATACACTCAACCGTGTAGGAGCAACCAGGACGCTCCCCGCCTCCGGCAAACGCGGTGGGTAGTGGGCTCGATGCAAAACGCCGAGCTCAGCCCCTATTATCTTCAACAGATGGAACCCAGCGCTTTCCAGAACCTGCAGTTGCCCGATGGCTCTGTCCTGCCCCTGGAGTATCGAATCGAGAAAGAGACACCCGGAATGCTCCGATGGCGCGTCCGCGATCCACAGGGAAAGCCACCGGAGTTCGTCGTGACGATTCTCGGGGCCACGATAAGCAAAATGGAAGAGCTTCACCAACGAAGGTTGAGCGAAGAGGACATGCGCGTCGGAATCATCCGTGCCATCCTGCGAGCGCAGAAGTACCTAACGGCCCGCCTCGATGAGGGCGACCAGCCGCCCGATGAGGAGACCGTCACCATCCGGGACACGGATCTTGCGGAGCTGGTGGATTCCAAGACGACGCGTGTCAACGACGTTCCTTGGTAGAGAAAGGAGATTCACGTCATGGTTGTCAAAGGTCGCGAGAGTGGGAGTTTTTTGAGTGGGCTCCTTCTGGGCGCAACTCTTGGTGCGATGAGCGCGCTCGTTCTGGCGCCCAAGTCTGGAAAGAGGCTCAGACGTGACATCGCCCGTGAAGCCGGACGCACGAAACGCCGCGCCGGGGACAGTGTGGAACAGTTGGTCGCGCGAAGCAGCGGTGCGCTGGAGGCGGCGAAGGACGCCGTAGCGGAGGCGCAGCAGACCGTCCGCAGGGCTGCTCGAACCGTCGCCCGCTGACCGACCCGTGCGAACTCCTCAAATGGGTCGACTCGACCGCGGCTCCTGACTCCTACCGGGGCCCGGGTTTATGAGCGATTCCCTTCTTCGGTGTCCATGTGGGTCGGGTTAAGCCAGCCAGTGCTAGTATTTCAATCAGAGACGGCCCGGAAGGGGACGCGCCTCGATCATGACTTCGAAACGGCCTCGAATCTTGCTGGCAGATGATCATGCGTTGCTCGCTGAAGGGATGCGAAAGCTGCTCGAGCCTCATTTCGATATCGTCGGTACAGCGGAGAACGGTCGGATCCTGCTCGAGCTCGCAAAAGACCTTCATCCCGATGTGATCCTCGTCGACGTATCGATGCCTCTTTTGAACGGAATCGACGCCGCCCGACAGCTCAGGAAAATCGTACCCGACTCGAGGATCCTCTTCGTCACGATGCACGAGGATCGAGCGCTCGAAGCCTTCGACGCAGGAGGCTCGGGCTACGTCTTGAAGCACTCCGCGCCTTCGGAGCTCGTCTTCGCGATTCAGGAAGTGGCGGCGGGTCGTTTCTACGTAGC
>DASPGQ010000432.1 GCA_035620555.1 Vicinamibacteria bacterium | reverse complement strand
AGAGCCAGCCGGTAGATTGCGTCGATGCCTGGTGTTCTTGCCTTCGTTCTCGCGACGCTCCCGTTCGCCGCGCGGCCCGCTGAAAGCAAAAAGGACCTGTTCCGAGTCGTTTCCGCCTTCGTGGACTACCGCAACCACTCGGGACCCGCGGTTAAACGCTCGATCGTCGAGATGGTGGGCGCGGGTGTCTGCATGCTGGATTACGATGGGGACGGTCTGGACGACCTTTACTTTCCCGACGGCGGAGCGCCCGGGCTCCGCACGAGCAATCGCCTGTATCGCAATCGCGGCGAGCTCGTTTTCCAGGACGCGACGAGAGAAGCGGGCGTGGGTCACGAGGGCTGGGCGGGGGGCTGTGCCGTGGCGGACATCGATCACGACGGGGACCCGGATCTCTACGTCACCAACACCGGGCCGAACGTTCTCTATCGCAACAATGGGGATGGGACTTTTGAAGCGGTCGAAGCGGGGGTGGAGCACCCCGGGTGGAGCACGGGCGCCGCTTTCGGCGATCTCGATGGAGATGGTCTCGTGGATCTCTACGTCTGCAACTACATCGATCGCGAGCGCGCCGACTTGAAGGCCCGGTGCAGCTACTTTGGGATCGAGGTCTTCTGCGGACCCAACGGGCTTCCCGGCGAGCCCGACGCGCTCTTCCGTAACGAAAATGGCCGCTCGTTTCGTGACGTGACCGCCGAGGCGGGTGTCCTATCTCCTGAAACCCGCGGGTTCAGCGTGCTTTTGGCGGACCTCGACGGCGACCGGCTTCCGGACATTCACGTCGCTAACGACGCCACGATCGATCTCCTCTTCCGGAATCTGGGCGGAATGCGATTCGAGGACGTATCGCTCCTCTCCGGAGCCGGTTATAGCGGCTCTGGAGTCGAGCAGTCGGGGATGGGCTCTACCGCGGGCGATTTCGACGGCGACGGCGATCTCGACCTCTACGTCACCAACTTCCAGCGCGATTACAACACTCTCTACGAGAACCAGGGCGAGCTCCGGTTCACCGACGCCACCGCTCGGCTCGATCTCGCCGTTCCCACATTGCCGTACCTTGGCTGGGGCACGGTTTTTTTCGACGCCGACAACGATGGATGGCTCGATCTCTTCGTGGCCAACGGACACATCTACTCCGAGCTCGACCATCATCCCGAGATCGGCGAGCCCTACGCTCAGAGGAATCAGTTGTTCCTCGGTCACGGGCGAACGTTCGAGGAGGCCCCGCTCGCCGATCACGCGCGAGTCAGCCGAGGCACGGCTCTCGGCGATCTGAACCGGGATGGCGCACTCGACGTCGTGGTCAACAACCTCGACTCGGCGCCCGACCTCTACGTCGGCCGCGTTGCCGGCAAATGGCTCCGGGTGCGGCTGATAGGAACCGCGAGCAACCGGGACGGTCTCGGCGCGACGCTCGTTGTCTCCAGCGCGGGGGCAAATCAATTCCGAGAGCTCCGCACCAGCGACGGATTTCTCGGGGCGAACGAGCCGATAGCGCATTTCGGACTAGGCGAGCTCGAGCGCGTCGACAGGCTGGTGGTGACCTGGCCTTCGGGGCAAGAAGACCGGCTGGAGGGGCTCGAAGCGGGGAGGAGCTATCTCGTCAAGGAGGGCGTGGGTTGGTTGCGCTGACACTTTTCTTGCTGCTGCAGAGCGACCCCCTCACCGAGGCACGGCGCCTCCTGGAACTGGGCGAGCGGGAGCGGGCCATCGCGCTTCTGAGCGAAGCCCGAGAACGCTCGACGTCAGCGCCCCTGCTCGCGTTTCTGGCCCGGCTGCAGACCGAGAGCGATCAGATTCCACAAGCGGCCGCCACGCTCACCGAGGCCCTGGAGCTTCGGCCCGAGCAACACCGCTTGCGTACGACCCTCGGCGCGCTCCTCTTCCGGCTTGGCCGCTATGATGCCGCCCGGAAGGAGCTCGTCCGTGCCCTCGAAGGAGATCCCGCAAACGGGATCACGCACTACTATCTCGGTGCGGTCGCCAAGAGCGAGGGCAATTACGGTGCCGCTCGCGAACACGCGGAGCAAGCAGTAGAGCTCATTCCTGAAGAAGCTCCGAGGGTGGATACGATGGAGCCCTCTCAATTGGTCAACGCGCTCTACCTGCTGGCGGAGGTGCGCTACCTGTCGGACGGCGACGCGGAGCCGCTCCTGAAACGGGTTACCGAGCTCGACGTCACGCATCCCGGAGCGCACTACCTGCTGGGCCAGCTCATGCTGCGGGACGGTCGACTCGAGGAGGCAAAGGAAGAGCTGGAGCTGTTTCGGCGGACGAAGAAGGCCGCCGAGCACATCGCGCTCGCGATGAACGCCTCACGCTACGCCGGAAACCACGAGCTCGCCGTGGCCGAGCTTCGCCTC
>DASPGQ010000431.1 GCA_035620555.1 Vicinamibacteria bacterium | reverse complement strand
TCCCGGAAGGGTTTCGAGGTCGCTGGCCTCCAGTGCCTGAAGGTAGCGACGGGAAATGCGGGTCGTCCGGGCGATGGCGTCGAGGGTATCCCCGGACGCCTCTCGGGCATCCCTCAGCTGCGTTCCGAAGCTCTTCTCGTTTGCCAACCAGCTGGCCCCTTGCGGACGCGGGTCGGCGCGCTCGGAAGATCCCGAATCCGGACGCGTCTATTTTTAGCGCAGGCCGTGCCCGGTGTCCAGTTCGGTGTTGGAAGAGCTCAGCGCTCGAGCGTGAAGCTCGCGCGCCCCTCGAGGGTTTCCCCGGTCAGCCCGTCCTCGACTTGCACGAGAACACGGTACTCGCCGGGCGAGAAGCTCGCGAGCGGAATTTCATCGCTCGCCAGCGCCTGACCCTCGGCGACGAGCATGGGCTTGGGCTCGGTCTGGGCACGCTCCTGGCCGTCGAGGTAGAAGACGTAGCGTGTCGTCAGCTCGGGCGTGCGATCCGTCGGGAAGTAGACGTAATAGAAAAGCCCCAGGGAGTCCGCGGAGCGGAAGGGCCTCTGTCCCTTGGGTGAAAGATGGACCGAGCCGAACTGGAAGGCCCGCCCCGGGGTGCCGGCACGAGCGTCGGATTTTTCGGCCCCATCGTAGAGCACGATCGAGGACATCCGCAGCCCGTTCCCTTCGAAGCCCGGGACCTGAAGCGTCATCACGCGGGTGCCGAAAGCAGGTGTCTCTGCGTCCAGGACGCCAAGATGAACGGTATAGTCGCCCGGCGCGAGCTGCAGCGGAATCTCGCTCGCCTTGTGCTCGAACCGCTGTGACGTGCCTCCGCCGATCGGAGTGACGGCGCCGAAGACTGTCATCTCTTGCTCGGTCTCGACGAGGAGTGCCATGTACGCCGCGCCGTCGAACGAACGGAAGAAAGCAACTGTGACGTCGAAAGGCAACTCGTCGCTCACGGGAGCCCCGGCGATGAGGTCATCGAGGATCTGGGTCGCGAGACTCGAATTTGCCGCGTTGTCCGTGACGTCGGTCTGGGGCGCGACGAGTCGACCGTTCTCGAGGACATAGCCGATTTCCGGCCACGCGATGAGCGACTGCCGGCGCGTCTCGAGAGCGCGCTCGAGATCCTCGGAGAGAATGAGCCGATAGCCGTAGCCGGGCTGGGCTCGAAAGCGCACGTCCAAGCCGTCGGGAAATCCCGAGGCCTCGTCGGGCGGATAGCGCCACGTCTGGATTCGCTGAGATCTGCTATCGACCGGGCTCCCAGGCCTGCCGGCGCCGCCGCCCTGACCGGCGGGAGTGAGCTCGGTCGTGCTTCCTTCGAGGCCTTCGGGAATGCCGCCGTTCGACGGGAGCGGGATGCTGCCGCGGCCCATGTCGATGCTGGCGGGAAAACCGAGTAAGAGAAAGAGCTGGCCCATCTCGCTCTGCGAACCGGGGCCGACCCGGG
Source organism: Vicinamibacteria bacterium (assembly GCA_035620555.1). Lineage (NCBI taxonomy): Bacteria > Pseudomonadati > Acidobacteriota > Vicinamibacteria > Vicinamibacteria bacterium. Next base: position 711 of record DASPGQ010000431.1, on the reverse strand, counting down.
CGCGAAAACGCTCGTCGGCGATGGCGACGCGACGCTCGAAGTCGTGCCGGAACTCGTTCTCGGTGGTACGGGGATCGGGGTCGCGTCGCGACCAGAAGATGTCACGAAACAAATCACGATCGTCGTCGTTCGAAAGGCCGCGGAAAATACTCGCTTCTTCCCGGGTAATGAGGGCGGCAACCTCTCGCTCGAGCCAGCGCTCGTCGTCTTTGTCGAGGCCTTGAACGGCACCCACGCCTAGAAGGAAGAGCCAGATCACGATGTTCTCCTTACGTCGGTCGGCGATCAGCGAGCCGCCGATCTCCACACACCTTAGACGACGCGCAGAGGAGTAGCAACAGGTAGAAAATTCCGTATTCCACGACGCGGTAGGTGAACGCGGTTTCGGGGTCGTGGAACCAGGCGTATGCGAAGCTCACGAGGTGAGTGAACGCCAGAAACGGCAGGTTTCTCGTGACGACGGCGAAGGGGAGGATCCAGAGAACGTACCACGCGTTGACGATGGGCGAGAGGATCAGCAGGGAGCCCAGGACGTAGAGGGCTTCGTTCGGCAGCGCGCTTCGATCACGGAGTGCCCACGTCCGCCGACCAACGATGACCAGGAGCGCGACGGCGACTACAGGCTTCGCCGGGGCGACGGCGTCGAGCAAGCGGTAGAGTCCGGCGTTGAAGACCCAGAATTCGGCCATGGCGGATGTGCCGGATATGAGG
>DASPGQ010000430.1 GCA_035620555.1 Vicinamibacteria bacterium | reverse complement strand
GACCCGGCGGATGGACGATCCTTTCTCCGAAAGCACGAATCGTCCATCGGTCTCGATGCTGCCCGCACCGGAGAGCACGGCCCTCGATACGAGAAACGCGGTCAACTCCCGTCGCATTCTCGAAAAAACCAGGCACCGCAGTAGCAGGGACAGCGAGACGATGAAAGGCCATGTGATTACGTAGCTGAGCCAGTAGAGCCAGCGGCCTACTCGATTCTCGAAGCTTCGATCGTTTCGGGTGACGAGCCCCTCGAACCAGACTCGGCGTCTAGGTGGCAAAGCCACCACCGCAACGGTCCAAAGAAGCGCCGCGACGATCACGACCGGGGCGAGACCGATGACGATTCCCCACCCGGCGGCCACCGTCAACGCCAGAAGAGGCGTAAGAAGCACGAGACCGGCGCGGTAGAGCCAGAGCGACGCGCCCGACGCGGCTTCCACCTCGAAGCTCTCCTGAGCACCGTACACGTGCCCTTCGGCGTCCTTGCAGTTTTTGAGCAGTCCCAGCCGTCCCGGGCACCCCGCTGCCCGGAGAATCGCCTCGGCTCGGGCCATCGACTTGAGAAGAAGGGACTCCTGCGCGCGCTGGTAGACCAGAAGCTGCGCCGGACCGCGACATTCGGGTGTGGCGCCCTCGATGAGCCCCCCGTCGGCGCGGTAGGGCAGATACTCGTAGTGGAAGGCGCCTCCGTTCTGGAGGAAGATCTGGGGCCGTTCGGGAAACATCCCCGGCTCGGTTCTGACCTGCTCGCCGATGGCCGAAGCGAGAGCTTCGTAAATGGCGTCGTTGCCGGGACGTCTTCTCTCGGGGGAAAAGCGGATCGCGTACTCTGTCTCCTGACCGATCAGCCGGGAGAAGAGCACTCTACCGAGAGCGCGTTACTCGCCGCCCTCGGGAACGATGGTTTCTTTCAGATATCGGTTCTCGAGCCGTCGAGCGTCATGGGTTATCTCGAGGAGGAGCTCTTCGGCGCGCTCCACGTCCGCTTCGCGCGGCGCCTCGACGTCCAAGTTGCGGATGGGCTTCATTGTTCGTCCTCCTGAACCACGTAGAGATTACCACAACCGGAGGCCGAGGCGCACATGCTCATGCCCTTTCATCCCAGAACCCCGGTAATGGCTCCGGTCAGGGCGCTTACCGTGCGATCGATCTCCTCGGCGCTGATGACGAGGGGAGGCGCGAGGAGGAAGACGTCGCCCCGGACCCGGGAAAAAAGGCCCCGTTCCTGGGCTGCCTCGTGAACTCTGAGCCCCACTTTCTCGTCGGCGGGAAACTCCTCCTTCGACGATTTGTCGCGTACGAGCTCGACCGCGCCCATGAGGCCAATTCCCCGCACCTCGCCCACGTGGGGGTGCGAGTCCAAGGCGTCACGAAGGCCGTCCAACAGGAGCCGTCCTTTCCGTGAAGCCTCGGTGACGAGCTCCTCGCGATCGATGATCTCGAGGTTCGTCAAAGCCACGCGACATCCAACGGGATGCCCGCTATAAGTGTAAGCATGCATCCAGACGGGGGCAGCCGGATCGAGCGTCTCGGCGATCTCGTCGCTCAGCCCCACCCCGCCCAGAGGGAAGTAACCCGAAGTGATACCCTTCGCGAACTGGATCATATCGGGCTCGACTCCCCAGTGCATCAGTCCGAACCGGGTCCCGGTGCGCCCGAAACCCGTGATCACCTCGTCGGAGACGAGCAGCACGTCGTACTGGTCACAGATCTGACGGATGCGCGGGAAATAGTCGTCCTGCGGAACGATGACTCCACCCGCACCCTGGACGGGCTCGGCCAGGAACATCGCGACCGTGTCCGGCCCTTCTCGGAGGATCGCTTTTTCGAGCTCGTTGGCCGCCGCGACCCCCGGCGTCTCGCCTGCGGGTGCTTCGTACCGGTACGGATAGGGCGACGGAATGTGAACGAAGCCCGGGACCCGCGGCTCGAACATGGGCCAGTAGCTTTCGATGCCGGTTGCGCTCATCGCCGCGAGCGTCACGCCATGATAGCCCCAACGTCGCGAGATGACCTTCGTTTTTCCGGGCTTGCCCCGGATCTTCCAGTAGAAACGCGCGGTCTTGAAGGCGGTGTCGCTCGATTCCCCTCCACCCGACGTGAAGAAGAAGCGATTGATTCCCGGATAAGCCCACTCGGCGAGGCGCTCCGCGAGGGCGATGGCATGCCGATTCGTGCTCCCGGCGTAGCCGGAGCAGTAGCCGAGCGTCTCCATTTGATCGCGCGCGGCCTCGGCCAGCTCCTTCCTGCCGTGGCCGACGGATACGTTCCAGAGGCCCGACAGGCCATCGATATACTCCTTGCCATCGGCGTCGAAAATACGAGCTCCCTCACCCCTCACCCAGACGTGGCCCTTCTCGTGAGCCGATGGGCTGTGCAAGGGATGGATCAAATGCGCGCGGTCTCGAGCGAGGAGCTCGCGGTTGGATTCGACGTCGGGCGAGGATACATTCTTCATCACCATCACCGCCTACCGGCCCGAGGCGCGACGGCCGACCTCGAGCGCTTCGGGTGCCGTTACGATAACCACGCGAAAGCCTTCTGCCAACCGCTTCTCGATGTCGCCCGGGCCGGCAGTGATGCCGCATACGACATCGAACTCCTTGCAGGCGGCGAGCACGGTCTGGATCGCGCTCTCGACGGCTTCCGAATCGTTCTCGTACGCCCGTCGCAGATCGCCTGGACCCGGAAACACGATGCTGACGCCTTCGGTCGACACGATCTCTCGGGCGTTACGAACGCCGACCTGGTCTTCGATGAGCAGCATGTTCACGAGCTCGCCTTCGGGATTGACCGGCCAGAGGTCCGAGCGTCGCCGATAGTCCTCCTCGCCGAGACCCCAGTAACGAGGCGCGTCGCCGGTCTCTAGGGGTCGCTTTCCCGCCGGGCGGTATCGCATCGAGGAAACGGCGAGCTCGGCGTCCTCTCGAGATTCCACGTGGGGAAACACGATGCCGTAGACGCCCGCGTCCAGAAGCCGCTTCACCCGATCCTGTGCCTCGATGCGGCCGTCCCGGATGGGAGGCAGGCGCGCGACGAGAGGGCGTTCGTTGAAAACCGTACCGCTGCGAGCCACACTGGCGCGATCGATCATGAACTGCATGAAGATCTGCATGCCGAGAACATCGAATGGCCCTCGCTCCAGATCGTAGAACACGAAGTCAGCCTGCTCGTTCGCGGCGACCTGGGCCGCGACGGCTGGGGTCTTCTCTCCGGAAAAAATGCCGAAAACCGGCTTTCCCGAAGCCAGGAGCTCGACGAGCTTGTTGACTCGCTTGGGTCCCTCGGTCGAAACGACTGGCGTCGATACGACCGCCACGAGGACTAGGTGCATCATTTCGAACGCGGAAGATTACCACAGCCGGAACCGGGTAAACCCAAAGGGCTGCGCCTTCCGGTAGAACACGGCATCGCGGATCGGTTTAAATCTACGCCGTGGAGATGATGAGAAAAGCCGTGCCCATGTTGTCCGGTTGGGGACGCCTATCCCGACCCGGACGCGAAGTAATGTCCGAGGACCTTCGGGCGCTGACCGAGGACGCCGTTTTGTCCCGGGGGCTGGGACGATCCTACGGCGACTCATCGCTTCCTCCCCCAGGGCATCTGGACGTTGCGACGACCGTCCTCGCGGACCGAATCTTGTCTTTCGACGAGACAAGCGGGGTGATGCGGGCGGAGGCGGGTCTCGGGCTTCACGAGATCAATCGCTTGTTCCTGAGGCGACTCTGGTTCACCCCCGTTACTCCCGGCACTCAGTACGTGACTTTGGGTGGCATGGTGGCCGCCGACGTGCACGGCAAGAATCATCACGTGGAAGGGACGTTCGGCGGGCACGTGACTTCCCTCCTCCTTCGCGTCGCCGACGGCCGTCTCGTAGAGTGCGGGCCCGAGGCCGAGGCCGATCTCTTCTGGGCGACCGTTGGCGGAATGGGGCTCACGGGCCACATCCTGGAAGTCTCGTTCCGCATGCGGAGAATTCCTTCTCCGTGGATTCTCGAAGAGCGTCACCGTTTTCCGAATCTGGATGCGCTCGTCGAAGGCCTCGAAAGCTCGGCGAAGGACTGGCCCTTCACCGTCGGATGGCTGGACAGCCTTTCGACGGGAAGCAGCCTGGGACGCGGTATCGTCAACCGCGGCCGATGGGCCGAGCCCCACGAGGCGCCAAAGACTTCCCCACCCTCGCTTCGGCGCATTACCGTGCCATTCGAGCTTCCTAACTGGTTTCTCAACCCCTGGAACATTCGGGCGTTCAACGCGGCCATCTACCATCGCCATGCTCGGCCGCGCCGCGGCGTGGTCCATCCCGAGACTTTCTTCTATCCCCTGGACAAAATCCTGAAATGGAACCGAATCTACGGGCGGAGGGGATTCACTCAATATCAATGCGTGCTCCCCGATTCGGCGGGCCGGGGCTCGGTTCGCCGCTTCCTCGAAACGATGGCCCGTGCCGAAGGGGTGGCGTCGTTTCTCACGGTCATCAAGGATTGCGCGGCCGAGGGACGTGGATTGCTGTCCTTCCCGTGTCCCGGAACCTCGATCGCGCTCGATCTCGCCGTCGGCCCGAGGACTCAAACGCTGATCGATGAGCTCAACGAGGTGGTCATCGCCGAGGGCGGCCGCATCTACCTTGCCAAAGACGCGTTCACCCGATCCGAGCACTTCCGTCAGATGGAGCCGCGGCTCGAGCGATTTCTCGAGGTTCGGAGGCGGTGGGATCCGCAGGTCAAGATCCGCAGCGCCCAATCGGTCCGCGTTCTGGGAGATCCCGATTGAGGATCGCGCTTCTCGGAGGCACCAAGGGTATCGGTCGCGCGATCGCCCGGCTCGTCGGCGAGAAGGGGCACGATCTCTGTCTCATGGGAAGAAACGCTGCCGAGCTCGAAGCTTCGGCACGCGACGTCGAGACTCGATCGGATCCTCGACGCACGGTGCACGTCGTTCGGTGCGATTTGTTGCTCCCGGAGACTTTCGCGCCTGCGCTCGACCAGGCCGCGGAGAAGCTCGGAGGTCTCGACACCGTCATCGTCACCGCGGGCCTAATCCGGAAACAGGAAGAGCTCGAAGCCGACCGGAACGCGGCGCGAGATCTCCTGACGGTGAACTTCGCCCACACGGTTCTGTTCTGTGAAGAGGCGCGTGAACGGCTTTTAGCGGCAGGAGGGGGTACCCTGTGCGTGCTCTCTTCGGTCGCGGGCGAGC
>DASPGQ010000429.1 GCA_035620555.1 Vicinamibacteria bacterium | reverse complement strand
TTCGAGGAAGTCTCCCTCGGCTATCCCCGTCACTGGAACACGAACCGCGGAATCGAACACTATCTCCGGGAGATCCTGCCCGGCCCGTCCCCGCCTGGCTAACCCAGAGGAAGCACCTCGCGCACGGCGAGGACAACCGGCTCGCCGCGTGATTCGACGCTCGCCGCGATCAGGTGCCGCCGGCCGTGGCTCATGACGGTAAACCACCACCTCTCGGGATCGTCCTCGAGCCGAGGGTCGAGCTGGATGCGGATACCGCGCTCACTGACCGATTCGAGCGCGAACGAGAATCGGCCCAGTGGGATGGCGAGCCCCATGCCGCGGGCCTTGATGTACGACTCCTTGAGGGTCCAATAGAGGAAGAACCTTTCGAGCTGCTCCGGGCGCGGCAGGCTTCGAAGGGCCTCGACCTCGGCCGTCGAAAAATAACGCTCGGCGACGTCGAGCAGTCTTCCCGACCGCTCCCGGTCCTCGACGTCGACTCCGACCCGGCGGCCGCGCGCGACGAGGCAAACCACGAGCCCGTTGGTATGCGAAAGATTGAACCGCAACCAGCGAGCGCTGGCCGGCTCCGAAATCTCCGGACGGCCATGCTCGTTGGTCACGAATCGCCAGGCATCGGGCGCCACGTCCGCATAGCGTGAGAGGGTTGTGCGAACTAGGGCACGCGTCACCAGACAGGTGTGACGATCTTTCTCGAAACGATAACGGTCGCGTTTTTCGCGCTCGTCGTCGGTAAGTAGCTCCTCGTAAGCGGCAAGAAGCGACGGGGCGCGCGCGTCCCGCGACCGTACGATCCACAAGTGGGCTTCGTTCTCCGGGAAATCCACGATCTCAGCCACCGATCGGGATTCGGCCCAGAGAACCCAGGACGTACGGCCCAAGAATCAATACGGCAACGATCGCCGCGCCGACGGCCGAGAAGAGGACCGCCGCGGCCGCGACGTCCTTGGCCTGGCCGACCAAAGGATGAAATTCCGGCGAGGCAACGTCAGCGAGGAGCTCGAGCGCGGTGTTGAATGCCTCCGCGGTCCAAACGCAGGCAGTCGCGAGGATCAGGCAGGCCCACTCGATCGGCGCGACATCGAAATAGAGCCCGGCGGTGACCATGGCCAGGGTGGCCGCCGCATGAATCCAGGCGTTTCGTTGAGCGCGCAACAGGAGCCAGGCGCCCCTCAGCGCGAGCTTGACGCTTTCGAGACGCCCCTCGATGGTGAACTCTCGGCTCATCGCTCTCGTGGTGACCGAGGCAATACTATCAGCGAGCCGGAGACGGTTGCTCGACACCGAGTGGGTGCGACAGAATCGCCGGCCATGGGTTTTCTCGCCGTGCTCCTCCTTTGGGGCCTCTCCCCCGAGACCGAGCCCCCCGCTCGCCTGCGTGAGCGGTTCGAGGAAGAGGTCCGGCGTATCGCGACGAACGTCGACGGCGTGCTCGGAGTCGCCATCCGCGACCTGACCACTGGAGAAAGCTATTCGATCGAAGGCGACACCCTCTTCACCCAGGCAAGCGCGATCAAGCTTCCCATTCTCGTCGAGCTCTTTCGGCAGGCCGAAGAGGAAGCGTTGTCACTCGACCAGGACGTTACCGTGGCGAGCTCGGACATCGCTCCCGGCAGCGGCGTACTGCAACAGCTGACGCCCGGCCGCGTGACGATGCCGCTTCGGGACATTGCGACGCTCATGGTGACCGTGAGCGACAATACCGCCACCAACCTGATTATCGAACGCGTCGGGATGGAGAACGTTAACCGGACGATGGCGCGGCTCGGCCTTCACCAGACCAAACTTCAACGGAAGATGATGGACGAAGAGGCGTGGGCCGAGAATCGCGAGAATCTCTCGACGCCGAACGAGCAGGCCGATCTGCTCCAGGCGATTCACGAGGGGAAGATCCTCGGAGACGAGAGTCGCAAGGAGCTCCTCGGCATCCTTGCCATTCCCAAGTCAAGCCGGATCCGCCCTCTCCTACCCACGGGAACGCGTGTGGCCCACAAGACCGGCAGTCTCGCCGGCGTCGTCGTGGACGTCGGCATCATCTACCTGAAGGACCGTCCGTTCATCGTCGCGGCGATGGGCAACTGGCTGCAGGACGAAGCGGAGTGCGAGCGGGCCATCTCGGAGATCGCGCGGAGGGCTTACGAGTACTTCGATCGTTTGGCGCACTCCAACGCTTACGGGCACCGGAGATAGGATGGGCTTCTCTCGTCAGTCCGCTAATTGCCGCTCGGGGCCAGTCTGTTTCTCAGGATGGCGTGCACCGTCTTCTCCGTCATTCCTCCCGCCTCGTTGCGCGCTCGCACGAGGAGGGGGCTGCCCGCTCTTCGAACCCGAACGTAGGCGGTGAAGGAGCCGTCTTCCCTCACCGAGACGGGCTCATCGCCGAGGCCGAAATCGATCGTGACCCTCGCCCCGGGGTCGGTTCGTCCCTCCACCGTTACCAGTCCGTCGACCTTGACGTCCGGGGTGTAGACCACGAGATCCGGGGGTTGTTTGGAGAAAGGTCTCGTAACGGTGAACGTGCTCGGCCCGCTGGGTGCGCCACGCTCGTCGTCGGCATAGATGGCCGTCACCTGCCAGTAGTAGGTGCCGGCGTTGAGTCCCTCGTGAGTCACGGAGGTGCCGGAAACGACGCTTTGCAGGATGGGGTCGGGAAACTCAGGGGAGCGATCGAGAACGACGAAGTACTTCTTCGCGTTCTTCACCGATCTCCATCGGAGCGCGAAGGCTTTCCCCGGCGGCAGCTCGGCGTGATCTGGCGGAGAAGCCGTCGTGGGGACGCCGGGAAGATCGGAGACCTTCAACCGATTGCTGGCGTTATGCACGGCACGCTGGCCCGATTCCACCGTGACTTCTTGTTCTCCAGCTTGCATCTGGACTCTACCTCGGAGGACCACGACGTCGGTACGTTCTTGCCTCTCATCGTAGACCAGCGTACCCTCGGTGTCCGGTCCCGCGGTACCTCGAGCTCGAGGAGTCTTCCAATCCGATTCCTCGACGCTGTGAATCGCCACCTGCCCTGACGTCAAGAGAATCGCGTTCTTCGTCTCTGCTTCGGTGTTCTGTCTGATGCTCTCGATCACCAGAATCGAGAGCGGGCCGAGGCGGTACATGGTTCCATCCAGCAGCAATACCTGGGCCTCGCCGTCCTTCGCGGTTTGAATCCGGTCCTCTCCCCCGAGCTCCATGTTTCGGTACGCATCGATCCACTGGTAGGAGTTCGCCTTGCGGACCTTCACGGTACCCTGAACGGCAACGAGGACAACGGCTTTCCCCGGCTCTTTCTCGACGGGATCAGGACCCGCGGACGCGTTTTCTCCGAAAAAGAGCATCCAGAGGGCCAGCGCCGTGCCCACCGCCAGGACCGAGGCGCTCAACAAATAGACCGACTTCTTGCGGACGGTAATCCACCGGATGTAGATGCCAGTATTCGTCCTGTACGGATCCCGCTGTCCCATCGCTCCCCAACCTACCCCTTCCAGCGTACAAGGCAATCACCGAATTTTCAACCACCAATTATCGACGGATGTGCGATGATGCTCCCGCGGACGTATCGCCTACCTATCGAGGAGTGCGTCGATGGAAATCGAATCGATCAAGTACATTCTCATGGCGCAGGACATGGCTCGAGCCATCAGTTTCTACCGGGACGTCCTCGGCCTTTCGGTGCAATTCGACTCGGCCGAGTGGACGGAGCTCACGTTCGGTAGCGCGATCGTGGCTCTCCATGGCGGTGGAACCGGGGCCAGCCGAAGGACCGGCCTGTCTTTTCAGGTCAAGGACATCCGGGCGGCCTGCGCGGAGATCGTAGCCGGCGGTGGCCGTGTCGCCTCACCGCCGATGGCCCGACCGGGAGAGCCCATCAAGTTGGCCGAAGTCGTCGATACCGAGGGGAACACCTTCGCTCTGACCGAGTACGTCGGCTGAAACCTGTCGTACAGTGTGCGAAGTCGTTAAGCCTCTAACAGACGCGAGGGACGACGGCTTGCTATACCTCCCCAAGCTCTCCCAGAAGAGCTCTAAGGAGGATGAGGCATGCGCACGACGCGACTCTCTGGCAAGCTGGTTCTGCTCGCCTTGGCATTCCTGCTTTCGACCGCATTCCTTGCGGGAGCGGACGACTACATCGCCCTTCTGAGCGCGCCGCAGGAGGTCCCCGATAATACGAGCAATGCGATCGGTGTCTTCACCGCGACCTATGACAAGACAACCAACCTGCTCCACTTCGAGCTCACGTTCATCGGACTCGAGGGAGCGGAAACGGCGGCCCACATCCATGGTCCGGCGGAGAAGGGGAAGACCGCCCCGGTCCTCTTCGGATTCGTCAATCCGGGCGAGTACGAGCTCGGGAGCCCGAAAGTGGGATTCGTCGGCCCGTTCACCGAAGAGGAGCGCGATCTGCTGGACCGCGGCCTGCTCTATGTGAACGTCCACTCGATGATTGCCCCCGGCGGCGAGATTCGGGGCAACATCTATCGAGTCGCCCGAAGATAGACAGGAGTTCGTCAGTTCGACGTCGTTGCTTTTCCCGTCGGAACGAAGCGCTCGAACCAGTCGAGGTTGCGCTTCATCGCGTCGAGCTGGAGTCGAGGCTCGCGAATGCCGTGGGGCTGCCGGGGATAGACCACCATCTTGGTCTCGACCCCCTGCCGTTTCAGAGCGTTGTAGAGCTCGTAGCCCTGTGAGATGGGAACTCGAAGATCGTTCTCACCGTGCTGGATCAGGGTGGGCGTGGTGACCCCTTTCACGTTGAACATGGCCGAATGGGACGTCCAGCGGTCGAAGACCTCCCAATACTCACCTCCGAAATAGTCGGGGATGAAACCGGGAATGTCCGCGGTTCCGGTAAAGGACATCAAGTTGGTGACGCCGGCGCCGACGGAAGCCGCCTTGAAACGGTCCGTCTGCGTGATGATCCAGGACGTCATGAACCCGCCGTAGCTCCAGCCCATCACGCCGAGCCGGGCCGCATCGGCCACGCCCAGCTCGATCACGTGATCGACTCCGCTCATGATGTCCTGGTAGTCGCCGCCTCCCCAATCCTCGTAATTGGCATAACGAAACTCGCGCCCGTAACCGCTGCTTCCCCGGACGTTGCACTGGAGAATCGCGTAACCACGGCCGGCGAACGAGGCGATGGGATAAGCCCCTCGGCTTGCGATGAACCTTTGGGTGAATACGCCCGCGGGGCCACCGTGCACGATCACGAGCAGCGGAACCCGCTCGCCCGCACGGTATCCCACCGGATAGGTCAGCAAGCCCTCGACGCGCGTGCCGTCCGTGGAGCTCCATTCGATGACATCCGTTTTCCCGAGAGGAAGCTCGGGAAGATGCTGCACCTCACTGACCTGGACGGCGTCGAATCGAGCCACGCTCGAAACGAATGCTTCCGGGGGGGTGGTGGTGGACTCCGAGCTGAAACCGATGTGGGTGCCGGTGTCGTTGAGATTGGCGCCATCCACCATGCGACCGCGCGGGGACACGTCGACGGGCTGGCCACCATCCCGGGGCAAGGCGCTGACCCGGCTCACCGTCCGATGGGTCTCGGTGATGTAGACACTGGATCCATCACCGGACCATCCCACGATGCTCGGCTGCTGGTCGTAGCTTTCTGCAAGAGGCTCGGGCTGGCCGCCCGAGGCCGGGATCAGTTGGACGCGACTCGTGAATCCCCAGCTCGGTGGGATGTCACTCGCCGTGAAGGCGATCCATCGGCCATCTGGCGAATAGACCGGCTGCGACTCCGCCGCCTCCGTTTCGACGAGCACCCGGATTTCTCCCGAAGCGACGTCGATGACGGAGATGTCCGCCAGGGGCCAGTCGTTGACTTTCGGCGTGGGTTGGTGGGAGAAAGCGATGCTCCTGCCGTCGGGGGACCAATCCACTTCACCCCGCCCAAACGGACCGCCGACACTGAAATGGCCACCGGTGAGCTTGCGCACGACGCGCTTGCCCCCCTCGTTCGTCGCGAGCGTCACTACGTGGAGATCCACCATCTTCAGGTCCTCGTCGACGACCCTCGCGTCCCGCTTTTCCTTCTCGGCCTTCTCTTCCTCCTCGGTCGGCGGCCGGGGCATGGTGAATGCGATGTGGGAGCCATCGGGGGACCACACGAATCCAGCGATCCCGCCCTTTTCGTCCGTGAGCCGCTCGGATTCACCGCCGTCGACGGCGATCCGCCAGAGATTCGAGTGCTCCCCTCCACGAGACGACAAGAAGGCGATCCACTTGCCGTCGGGAGACCAGCGCGGTGAGTTCGATGAGCTTTCACCGCGAGTCAGCTGAAACGAGCCCGATCCGTCCGACCGCGCGACGTGGATTTGAGTGACCCACTCGCTCTTCTCCTCCTCCATGACCGCTTCGCCGACGAC